>NZ_JAGKRK010000021.1:0-40481 GCF_017939325.1 Aeromonas sp. MaB10011B
ATTTCCCAGGCATTACTCACCCGTCCGCCGCTCGCCGGCAAAAGTAGCAAGCTACTTTCCCGCTGCCGCTCGACTTGCATGTGTTAGGCCTGCCGCCAGCGTTCAATCTGAGCCATGATCAAACTCTTCAATTTAAGTTTGGTTGCCAATTAAGGCGGCTCAATGAATTGCTGAATTAACTGCTGCAACTTTCGTTGCTTTGGTCACTTCATCAGACATTGAAAATCAAAAATTGTTTTTTGATGCTCGATGCTGTGAGTGCCCACACAGATTGCTTGATTCAAATTGTTAAAGAGCAGGGCCTGAAACTATAACCCTCACCAGCTTGTTTTGCAAGGTGGACCAGACGCGCACTGCGCCGTGCTGATGGAGGCGCATTATAGGGATATGATTCTCGCTGACAAGCGAAAACTACGTGTTTATTTGAAAAAGACGTTCAGGTGTTTAATCAACAACCAATCAGACTAAAAAGCCGTCAACGATTCATCTAAATGAGCCTGCACACCTTCTCTATCGCTACCAATCGGTACCCGTTTTCGCCACATCAAGATCTACATGCCAGCCACGCCAGGCATACAAAAATGAAAAGGGCCCCTCGGGGCCCTTCATATCACGCTGCTTGTAGATCAGATGGAGAAACTGGAACCGCAACCGCAGGTCGTCGTGGCGTTGGGGTTGGTCACGGTGAAACGGGAACCTTCCAGGCCTTCGGTGTAATCCACGCTGCCGCCGACCAGGTATTGCAGGCTCATGGGATCGATCACCATGGTGACGCCGCTCTTCTCGACCACGGTATCGCCATCATTGATTTTCTCGTCAAACGTGAAACCGTACTGGAAACCGGAGCAGCCCCCCCCAGTGATGTAGACCCGCAACTTGAGTTCGGGATTCTCTTCTTCGGTGATCAAGGTCTTTACCTTGTTGGCTGCCGCATCCGTCATCTGGATGGGCAAGGGGGCTTCTGCTACTGCACTCATTGCTGACCTCACAACCGTTACATCCACAAACATGGAAACCGCGAAATTATCCAATACCCGACCATTTAGTTCAAGTATTCACCACTCTCTTACTGTGCTGCCGGCAAGGGGGTTGGTTGAGCGACCAGAGGCTTGAGCACCTCGTTCCACTCAGCAACCAGCTCCTGGGCCGGTTGCCGACCCTCCTTCGGGATGAGGATTCTCACCCTGTCCGGGATGAAGCCTGAGGGAAGCTGCCAATTGCCCTCCAAGAGCTGGAAATATCGCAACGCGTAGCGTCCCTCCCCCACCTTCATGCCAAGATCCCGGCCACTGAGGATCCTGGGCTTGTCAGCCAGACTGCCTTCGAGCCGGATCTGCACCTGCCCCCGAAACAGCTCCCGCTTCTTGGCGGGTTGTGTGAGCGCCAGACGATAGTGGTAGCGACCCGGCACACTCGTCTCCTGCAATGTCAGATTGTCGATGGATACCCCCACCTGTTCGCCGGTGGGACGCATGATGCGCTCGAAGAAGGCGAGCTGACGTTTCTGCTCCTGTACCTGGGCTTCCTGATCCTTGAGCGTCTGCTGAAGTTGCTCGAAGGCGGCCTTCTGGGTCGCCAGCAAGGTCTCCCTGACGCCGAGATCCGTCTTCAGTTGTGCAATGGCCTTGCTCTGACGCTCCAACGTCTCTTGCTGCACCGTCATCAGGCTGCTCTGAGCCAGCTCCTGTCTGTTCCCGACGACATAGCCGGTACATGCCCCCACGGCCAGCACCACCAATAACTTCACGATTTGGGACATAAGGCCTCTTCTATATGCCGACATCAACACAGCTGGTTTCTTTTCACTATACGCGACCATGCCGGATTGATACGGATAAACAAAGAGTTAACCGGTCGCGATGCTGCTTTCACCCCGGTTTTGACGCGCAGCAAGCCGTAAAGTTCGCTCCAGGATCTGGGAATAGATAGGGCGCCCCCCCAACCATTGCGCCACCAGGGTTGCCCCTATGGTGGTGATCATCATGGGCAGGATTAGCTGATAGTTGTCTGTCATCTCTGTCACCAGCACGATGCCGGTAATGGGGGCACGTACGGTGGCGGCGAAAAGCGCCCCCATGCCGGCGATGGCAAAGGCGCCAGGTTCGATGCCGAGATCGGGAAATGCAGAGTGGAACAGGTGACCAAAGATCACCCCGAACAGGGTGCCCAGCGCCAGGGTCGGCGCAAAGACACCACCAGGGGCCCCCGAGCAAAAGCAGATGAGGGTACCCACCAGTCGCACCGAGAAGATGATGAAGAGCGTCGCCATCGCATAGTCTCCCCCCGTCAGATGCGGGATGAGCTCGATTCCCCCTCCAGTGACCGAAGGGGCGAACAGCGACAGCATGCCAAAGGTTCCAGCCACCACCATGCCGATGATGACGAAGCGGTGGCGCTTGTTCTGATGCAATGCCAGGTAACCATCCTGACAGGCGAGCACCAGCTTGTTGAAGACGAACCCCAGCACACCAAAGCAGCCCCCCATGAAGAGAAACAGCCAGAGCGCCTTCAAGGCCGGAGCGTCGTAGTGAGGCAGCATGATGACGGGGGATTGCCCTTCCATGTTCTGCAGCATCAGGGTCGCCATGACGGCCGAAATCCCGACCGCCTTGATGGCGAGGAAGGAGTAGCGAAATTGCGGTCGCATCTCTTCCATGACAAACAGTATCCCTGCCAGCGGGGCATTGAAGGCCGCAGCGAGACCACCCGCCGCACCGGCAGCCAGCAGGGCGTGGCCATGCTCCTTGGGCAACCGGAAGATATCCGCCACCATCTTGCCGAGGTTGCCCCCTATCTGCACCGAGGGCCCCTCCCGCCCCAGCACCATGCCGGAACTCAGGGTACAGACCCCGCCAAAAAACTTCACCGGCAACACCCGCCACCAGCGTACCGGGCGCAGGTCGTCCATGGCCCCTTCAATTTCCGGGATACCGGACCCCCCTGCCTCGGGGGCAAAGGCATGAGTGAGGAAATAGCCAACCAACCCCAGCAGGGCGCTGAAACCAAAGCCGAGCAGGCCAAGCTGCCACCAGGGGCGATCGGCCAGCAAGTCGACACGCTGCTGGGCCAGCCAGTGAACGCAAGACTCGAACAATCCGCACACCAGGCCTGCCAGCAGGCCGACCAGGGCCGCCAACAGGAGCACCAGCAGCGGCATCTTGTCCCGCCGTATCAGGCGCTGCAAGACTGGAGGACGACGCAGCGAGGCCGCGTCGGCGGAAGGAATGGCTTGTTGCTCCATGGATAATCACGCTCATCTAACGAGGACCAGACACACCTCGGCCTCGGCTGCCCAGCTCTGGGCCTTTCTGCTATAGTCGGCCCGTTTCATGTTTCACGGGCGAGAGTCCGGGGCGAGAGCGCAAAGCATACTCCTCCCGCCATCCCCTGCCGAGCCGCAATCGGCAGCCTGTGCCCGGGTAACGACCAAAATCCCATTAAGGATGATCCATGTCAAAATCAGATCAGCTGTTTGAACAGGCCCGCCAGACCATTCCCGGTGGCGTCAACTCACCAGTCCGCGCCTTCAACGGGGTCGGCGGCACACCCCGCTTCATCGATCACGCCGATGGTGCCTACCTCTATGACGTGGACGGCCAGGCCTATGTGGATTACATCGGTTCCTGGGGCCCCATGCTGCTGGGCCACAACCACCCGGCCATCAAGGCCGCCGTCATCAAGGCGGTGGAGAAGGGACTGAGCTACGGTGCCCCGACCGAGATCGAAGTGCTGATGGCCGAGAAGGTGCGCCAGATCGTCCCCTCCATGGAGCAGGTGCGGATGGTCAACTCCGGCACCGAGGCGACCATGAGCGCCATCCGGCTGGCCCGCGGCTATACCGGTCGCGACAAGATCGTCAAGTTTGAAGGCTGCTATCACGGCCACGCCGACTCCCTGCTGGTCAAGGCCGGCTCCGGCGCCCTGACCCTGGGCCAGCCCAACAGCCCGGGTGTACCGGCCGACTTTGCCAAGCACACCCTCACCTGTGTCTTTAACGATCTGGACTCGGTGCGCGAAGCCTTCACCCAGTACGGCAACGAGATCGCCTGTATCATCGTCGAGCCGGTCGCTGGCAACATGAACTGCATCCCGCCGGTGCCCGGCTTCCTGGAAGGGCTTCGGGCCATTTGTGACGAATTCGGCGCCCTGCTGATCCTGGACGAGGTGATGACGGGTTTTCGCGTCTCCCTGCGCGGTGCCCAGGGTCACTACAACATCGACCCGGATCTCACCACCCTCGGCAAGATCATCGGTGCCGGCATGCCGGTGGGCGCCTTCGGCGGCAAGAAGAAGGTGATGCAGCACATCGCCCCGACCGGCCCCGTCTATCAGGCCGGTACCCTCTCCGGCAACCCGGTGGCCATGGCCGCCGGCCTCACCATGCTGGACCTGCTGCTGGAGCCGGGCCTCTATGAGCAGCTGAGCGCCAAGACCGCCCGTGTCGCCGAAGGGCTGAAAGCGGCCGCCGCCAGGCACGGCATCCCGCTTGCCATCAACTACGTGGGCGGCATGTTCGGCTTCTTCTTCACCGACGAGCCCGAGATCACCCGCTACGAGCAGGTGACTCGCTGCGACATGGAACGCTTCAAGCGCTTCTACCATCTGATGCTGGAAGAGGGTGTCTATCTGGCACCGAGCGCCTACGAGGCGGGCTTCCTGTCGCTGGCGCACGGCGACAAGGAGATTGAACACACCCTGGCGGCCGCCGAGCGCAGCTTCGCCAAGCTGGCTGGCTGACAAGCAGCAAGATGTGCAGAGGGCCCCGATGGGGCCCTTTTTTGTTTGCTCGTCCCGACAAGGCACCATAGTGGTGCATCCTTAAGTCCCTCACCGGAGCCTTGCCACCTGCTGGTGCGCCGCGCCGTACACGGGCTGTCATAAATCGGGCCCACAATTTGCAGAACCCTGCTCAGGAGCCCATTGGACCGAGGTGTATATGGCAGAGATGAGCCCCATCGATGTGCTGCGGCGCTATCAGGAGTACGAAACCGAGCTGGCCCCCCTGCTGCTGGGGCTGCTCACCCTCCCCGAGGCGTCTCTCAAGACCTATGCCTTCGTCGAGGAGGTGAAGAGCCTGGCCCCCCAGATCAGGCCAGCCATACTGGCGCCCGTTCCGGCGGCCCAGGGGCAGCTGCGCCTGCTGGTGCAGGGCCATGGCCGGGAGCTGGAGATCAACCTGCACCAGCTGATCGCCTGGCTGATGGGGGACAGGGAGCGGCGGCGCGCCATTCCCTGGTTCAGGGCCGTCTACGTCGTCCTGAGTCTGGCCCTGTTTCTCATCGTCGGCACCCTCATCTGGCACGGGCTGGAACAGCTCTATCTGCTCCTGTGCGGCACCCAGCAGAACCGGCTGGGCGCCTTCAGCGCCATCATCTTCCTCACGCTCGCGCTGGCGGTGTTCGATCTCGGCAAGACCATCCTCGAAGAGGAAGTACTGCTGCATAAGGACATCTTCCGCCACAGCGCCATCCGGCGCACCATTACCCGCTTTATCGCCGCCATCCTGATCGCGGTCTCCATCGAGGGGTTGCTGCTGCTGTTCAAGGGATCCCTCGGCCAGAGCGAACTGCTCTGGCCTGCGGTGGGGGTGATGGGGTGCGCCGTGGGGTTGCTGCTGGCGCTGGGGCTCTATGTGTTTCTCGGTGCCAGGGCGGAAGCCGCACTGGTCGCCTCCAGCCAGCAGACCGCCCACTCGGAGGGGGCTGCCAGGGGCATCAGAAGACGCGCCAGGACCGGGCGAGCGGGATGACATACCAACGCGGGGTGCCCGTGCAGGCGGGCCTCGCCGACGCCAGCTAGCTCGTCGCCTCTGCCAGCGCGGGCGCTGGCTGTCGCTGCGCCGCACGCCAGGAGGCGTACATGGTCCAGGAGGTATAGATGACGATGAAAGCCACCAGCCATTTGAGCATCTCCATCTCCATGGATTTGACCAGCATGGCCGCCAGCACCACGCCGATGGGGCCGAAGATAGCCACAGCCAGCACGGCCCGCGCATCGAAAGCCCCCTTGCGAATGAAGGTCCCCGCCGAGAAGACGCTGAGCACGGCGGTGGATCCCATCATGATGGGGAAGGCCACCAGCGGGTTCATGCCGAGCAGATAGACCAGGGTCATGCAGGGGGCGAACAGGCCGATACCGACGTTCATCAGAGCTCCGAACAGGAAGTTGCCGGCAAGGGCGATCCCCAGCTTGTAACCGCTCAGCCCCATGGCCTCGCCACCGAGGGGGAAGAGCCCGAGCAGACCGGCAAAGATGAGACCGGCGACCACCAGCAGGGAGACCGCCATGACCAGCCGGATGGTCTGGCGATCAAAGGAAGCCACGTAACGGGCGCCCCAGGCCGCACCGGCCGCCGCAGCCGCCATCATGCTGATGAGGGTGACGGGATCCACGTTGACCACGCCGATGAAGATGAGAGCCTGGGTCACGGTCGGCAGCACGCACTGGCCGTTGAGGGTACCGGGCAGCACCCGATCATCGATCAGCCTGAACTGCTTGTAGCAGGCGGTCTTCACCGCAAAGCTCCCCACCCCCAGGGTATCGAGAAAATTGGCCACAAAACCGATGGCCGCCACCGGCCAGAAAGGGGTGGCTTCGAGCTGGCCATGACGCCGTTTGTGCCACCAGGCACGGACCAGCATAAAGAGAAAGACCAGGGCACAACCGATAAACAAGAGACGCAGAAAAGTGACAAGCATGGGGAGACCTCCAACAACGGGCGGCGATTCTAAGGCAGCGGAGGGAAAAAATCCTGGCCAGGATCATGAGACGACGGGTGCAAACGTTTGGCCGCGACTATTTTGGCTGGCAGAACCCGAATGGGGCTATCCATACTGGTTGGGAGGGCGACAGCCCGGGCTCATCGGGCGTAGTCCTGGTCATTTCGCGACGACCACAGCACCGGTGAGGCGTAAACGAAAGAAGGCGGGGTGACCCGCCTTCTTTTTTCATTCTCCGTCAGGCAATCCAGCGTGGCAGCCGGGGAGCCAGGCGGTCGATCAGGCGATCCGACACGGGAGTGAGCAACAGCAGCGGCAGGCAGATCAGGGAGAGGCAAAGAGCGCCCACATAGACGTCCGTTATCCAGTGCGCACCAGCCAGGATGCGGGGCGCCGAAAACAGGGGCACCATCACCACCGCAACTACCCCGGCCCAGCGCGGCAGATAGCGCAGGGCAAAACCGGCGAAGATCATCAGGAAGAGGGCGTGATCACCGGGGAAGCTGTCACCGGCGGAGTCCTTGGTGGGAATCGCACTGATCTCGGTCAGGCGCAGAGCCCCGTCCACCATCAAGGTGGGGCTGGGACGGCTGACCGGCAACAGATGCCCGAGCTGATTGATCACCAGAGCCCCCAGCAGCATCACGACCCCCATGGCCACCAGACGACGGCGCTCCTGCCCGTCGGCACGGAAGAAGCAACCGGCAAGGATCCCGCCCATGCAGGCCAGCGCGGCCAGATCGAACAGGCGGTTGTTGGTGATGGCCACCAGATCGGCCCAGCGGGGGGAGTGGCCGAGCCAGCCATTGACCAGCTGGAAGAGGGTGAGATCCCAGTGATCCCAGGGGCCATGATCCGGCAGGGCAGCCCAGCTGAAGGCAATCAGGCCACCGATCAGATAGAGAGGAATGAACTTGCTCATGCCGACTTTTCCTTGGAAAAGCGCGCATTCTAGGTCAGTCAAAAGATGACGTGAATCACAGAAATGTAAGCATTCGTGTCAAAAACGAATTCCATTGAATCCGCCCCTGCCCCGTTCTGCCCCCTGGCCGGCAGAACGGGCACCGCCGTCTTGGCTCTCCCACGGCTTGCGGCTAGTATGGCCACTCCGTTCACTCAGGATGATGATGATGCGCAGCTACCTTCGCATGATGCTGTTTGCCCTCGGCTTGCTGGCTGGCGTGCAGATCCCCGGGATCGTCGATCTCTACTACCAGCGGCTGGATGCGCGCCTGCAACAGGCCAGCCTCAGTCTGGCGCCCTTCCAGCGCACCGCGGATCAGCACTTCCAGGGCGATCTTCAGGCCCTGGTCGCCCACTACGGCGCCAGCCAGGATCCCGTCTTCACCCAGGATGCCGCCAGCCTGCAACAGCTGGTGAGCCAGCAGCGGCACCTGCAGCAGGAACTCGCCTTCCGGGACCAGGCCTGGTATCGGCAACTCTCCCACCTGCTGCTGCGCGCCGATCCCCTGCTCTGGCAGGACACCCTGCACAACTACGGCTATGTGGTGCCGCTCAATCAGGCCGCCATCCTCTGCGGCGTGGCGGTGGGCCTGATGGCCTCCCTGCTGGGGGATCTGCTGCTCAGCCTCCTGGCGCTGCCCTTTCGCCCGCGCCAGCCGCTCTCCCGGCGCAGCCTGCGCTGATCCCCCTGGTGCCGCCATGTCCGGCGGCGCCCCCGAACGCGGTCATTCGAAGGGTTCGAGATAGGCCCCGATGGCCTTCTTGAGCCAGGCCAGCACCTTGCCATGGTGGGCATTTTCCGCCAGATAGACCCCGTAGTCGCGCCACTGCAGGCTGAACTTGTGTTTCAGGGTCAGCAGTTCCCCCTGGCGCAGCTGGCTCTGGATCAGCGGTGACGGCAGCACGGCCCAGCCGAGGCCGTCGAGCACCGCATCCCGCATCAGCTCGAAGCTCGACAGCCCGATGTGATGGCCGCCGATGGGCAGCAGGCTCTTGACCGAGAATTCGTCCACATAGGAGAGGGTGACCTGGGTATGGCCGGTCAGGTCCTGCTGCAATACCCGCTTCAGGCTGGCCAGGGGGTGGCTCGGGGCCACCACCATCAGGGTGCGGATTGGGTTGAGCACTTCGATGCTGAGGCCGCTGCGCTCCTGCTCCTCGGTGATGAGGCCGAAGGCGGCATCCACGAACCCCTCCTCCACCAGGGCGGGCAGCTCAGGCGGCGAGGCCAGCACCAGGGAGATGCTGGTGCCGGGAAACTGGTGGCGCAGCTGGCCCAGCATCTCCCGCCACACCGCCTCGGGGATGGCGTCATCCCGCGCCACCCGCAGCGCCACCTCGGCGCCGGAGGCATGGTGCTCGCACTTGAGCTTGAGGCTGTTGGCGGCCTGCAGCAGCCGTTTGCAGTCGTCCAGCACCTGCTCGCCGATCTCGGTCAGCCGGCTCTGGTTGGCCCCTCGTTCAAAAAGTTCGACGCCAAGCTCAACCTCAAGCGCCGCGATCGCCGTGCTGACCGCGCTGCGACTCTTGCCAAGGCGGCGGGCTGCATTGGCGATGGAGCCACTGCTGGCTGATTCCACAAAGAGTTGTATCTGGTAGAGCTTCATGATTTGGGTCGTGAGCTAGGTATCCGGCATTCACCTTATCTCGCCCGCTGCTGCCAAGGCAAACCGTCAGCGTCTGAGTTGTCGACGCTCAGCGATTCTGCCGCCTGAACGGGCTGCGGCTATCATGGCCCCGTCGCAGCAACAAGAGGACATGTTATGTCATTCAATCCCATGCTTCTGGCCCGCCTCTTCCTGACGGGTGCCATCCTGACCGAGGTCGCCGGTACCTCCACCATGGCCATGATCCCGGAGAACCAGGCCGGCTGGCTCAACTACCTGCCCATGTGGGCACTCATCTCGCTCTCCTACCTGTTGTTGGCCAAAGCCGCCACAACAATCTCCATTGGCATTGCCTTCGCGCTCTGGGAGGGGCTGGGGATCGCGCTGATCACCGTCGTCTCCGTACTGTTCCTCGACTACCGCCTGAATGCTCAGGAGTTGATCGGACTGGCGCTGGCCATAGTGGGGATTGTTCTGGTGACGATGGGTGAGCGCCACGAGGAGCCGGTCGCCCCCATGCACAGCGCCCACGAGGCCAGGGAGGTCCCATGCACCCGCTGATGATAGTGCTGGGCGCCGCCCTGCTGGATATCGGCGCCAACATGGCGATCAACCGCTCGCTCGGCTTTCGCCACAAGGGCTGGGGCCTGCTCGGCATCCTGCTGGTACTGTGCGCCTTCACCCTGCTGTCGGAGGCGGTCAGCACGGGCCGGATCGATCTGGCCGTGGCCTATGCCACCTGGGGCGCCATAGGGATCCTGGGTACCGCCCTCGGCGGACTGCTGCTGTTCGGCGAGCGGCTCAAGCCCGTCGGCTGGGTCGGCATCCTGGTGATGGCCGTCGCCGTGGCCCTGCTCACCACCGCCTGACCCCCAGTTGACGCAAAGAAAGAAGCCGCCCGGTTTGCCTGGCGGCTTCTTCTGTTTGGGGGACTGAGGCCTGAGCGGCACATCCCTATGGCTGCGCTTCGTAGAGCTCCAGCGGCAGGCCGTCGGGGTCGGCGAAGAAGGTAAAGCGCTTGCCGGTCAGCTCGTCCACCCGCACCGGCTCCACTTCCACCCCGTGCTGCTCCAGGTGGGCGATGACCCGGTCGAGATCCGCCACCCGAAACGCCAGGTGGCGCAACCCGCACGCCTCCGGCCGGGAGGGGCGCGGCGGCGGCGCCGGGAAGCTGAACAGCTCCAGCTGGCTGCCGTCCGGCAGCGCCAGATCCAGCTTCCACGACTGACGCTCGGCCCGCAGGGTCTCGGCAATGATGGGCAACCCCAGCACCTGGTGATAGAAGTGGCGCGAGCGCGGATAGTCGCTGGCGATGATGGCCACGTGATGGATGGCCTCAAACAGGGGATGGGTCATGGCAATCCTTGCAAAACGGGCAGCCTGCGCTGCCCGTCTTCGTCAGTTGAAGAAACCGTTGAACCAGTTGTCCAGGGCATTCGCCGGGTCCGAAACCGGGCTGGCACAGCTCATGGGCTCGGCCAGACCGGCCAGCTTGGCCGGCACCTGGAGACTGCCGGGACAATCGCTGGCCACCCGGGCACCGCTCGAGCGGGAGAAGTTGGCCCAGCTCACCCCTTCGGGCATCTTCAGCCCCAGGCTGTTGACCCCTCGCTGGCTCATGTAGCCGCTGAACAGCTGCAAGGCGCCACTGGCACCGGTCAACCCGGCCGGGGTGTTGTCGTCACGGCCGACCCAGACGCTCACCAGCTCGTTGTTGTCCATCCCGGCAAACCAGGAGTCACGCAGCTCGTTGGTGGTACCGGTCTTGGCGGCCATGGTGGCCCCGGGGAACTTGGCACCGAGCGCCCGGGCCGTCCCCTGGCTCACCGTCTTGGTCATGGCGAACAGGGTCAGCCAGCTTGCCTGGGGATCCGTCACTCGCTTGGCCGCTTCGTCATGCTGGTAGAGCTGGCGCCCCTCGCCATTCACCACGGCCCGGATGGCCGACAGGGGCTGGGTCAACCCCTGGTTGGCAATGGGCAGGTACATCTGGTTCACCTCCATGGGCGAGAGCGCCACCGCCCCCAGCACCAGGGACGGATAGGGCTGGATCTCCTGCTGCACCCCCAGCTTGTGCAGGGTATCCACCACCTTGTCCAGGCCTATCTGCATCCCGAGGTTGACGGTCGGCACGTTGAGGGAGCTGGCGAGCGCCTCCATCAGGGGCACGCTCTGGCGGAACTTGCGGTCGTAATTCTGCGGCGTCCAGATCTGGCCATCCTGGCCGCGAATCCGGATCGGCTGATCTTTAAGCGGCGTGCCCAGGGTCAGGCCGTTGGAGAGGCCGGTCAGGTAGACCGCCGGTTTGACCAGGGAGCCAATCTGACGGCGGGCATCCAGCGCCCGGTTGAAGCCGGCGTAGCGGGGATCCCGTCCCCCCACCATGGCGACCACCTCGCCCTTGTGCCAGTCGGAGACCACCATGGCCGCCTCCAGCTTCTTCTTGCCACGCTGCTTCTCGATGGTGGCCAGACCCGACTCCACCGCCTGCTCGGCGGCGTGCTGGGCGATGGGATCCAGACTGGTGAAGATCTTGAGGCCGGACTGCTTGAGCAGATCCGGGCCGAAGCGGTTCTGGATCTCCCGCTTGAGCAGCCCCATGAAGGCCGGGGTACGGCCATAGCTCATCTGGCCGCGGGCGATGATGCCAAGGGGCTGCTTGCTGGCCAGGTCATACTCGGCCTGGGTCAGGCTGCCGTGATCCGCCAGCAGTTTCAGCACCAGATCCCGGCGCGCCTTGGCCCGGTCCGGGAATCGCCAGGGATCGTAATAGGAGGGGCCCTTCACCATGCCCACCAGCAGGGCCACCTGATCGATGTCCAGCTCGTTGACCGGAATGCCGAAGTAGAAGTAAGAGGCGAGCCCGAAACCGTAGACCCCCTGGGAGAAGTTCTGCCCCAGATAGACCTCGTTGAGGTAGGCCTCCAGGATCTCGTCCTTGCTGTAGCGGTAGTCGATGAGCACCGCCATGTAGGCTTCCTGCAGTTTGCGCCACAGGCTGCGCTCACGGGTCAGGAAGAAGTTCTTGGCGAGCTGCTGGGTGAGCGTACTGCCCCCCTGCACGGTGCGCCCCGCCAGCAGGTTGGCTGCCATGGCGCGCATGATGGCCACCGGCGAGACACCGCCGTGCTGGTAGAAGTCCCTGTCTTCCGTGGTGAGCAACGTCACCAGCAGGCTGTCCGGCACCTCGGAGAGGCGCACCAGCAGGCGGTCTTCCCGATCCTCGGTGTTGAGGCGATCGAGCAGCACCGGGTCCATCTGGGCATAGCCGAGCTGGCGCTGGTTCTCCAGGGACTGGATCCCCTCGAGGCGCGCCCCGTTGAAGGTGAGGCGCAGGCCACGGGCGCCGTCGGCACCGTCGTGGAACTCGAACGGCCGGCGCACCAGCTCGATGCGGTTGCCGCTCACCGCGTACTCACCCGGGGTATGAGGCTGACGCACCTGCTTGTAGCTCAGCATGTTGAGCTCGCGCAGCATCTGGGTCTGGGAGAGCCGCTGGCTGGGATAGAGCTCCAACGGGCGGCTGTAGACCATCACAGGCAACTGCCACTTCTCCCCGTCGAAGCGCTCGCGCACCTTGGTGTCGAGATAGATGCCAAACACCACCATGAAGGCCGCCACCACCAGAGAGAGCTTGAAGCCCAGCCAGAACAGGGTGCGCCAGATGGTGCGTTTGGGCGCCGCCTTCTTGGGCGTGCGCTTGCGTCGTTGGGTTGCCATAAATCCTCTTGTCGTTCTCCTCGCCATCCCGCTGATGCGAGCGGCCTGCGATGCCTGTTGTGGAGGGGGCTGTGCCACCGCCATCTTGTTCTGGTCGTGCCGACCGATCACTGCCCCGTCGGCTACTCCTGCAATCCCATCTTCTTCTTGGTCACCCGGGTCGGCATCGCCTCCAGCGGGTTGTCCGGCCAGTAGTGACGGGGGTAGCGCCCCTTCATCTCTTTTTTCACCTGCTCATAGGATCCCGCCCAGAAGGCGGCGAGATCCGCGGTGATCTGCAAGGGGCGCTGGGCCGGGGAGAGCAGCTCCACCACCAGGGGCACCCGGCCATCGGCCACGCATGGGGTGGCGCCCAGCCCGAACATCTCCTGGATGCGCACCGGGATCGCTGGCGCCTGACCCGGCTGGTAGCGGATCCGCACCCGGCTGCCGGTCGGTGCGGTGAAGTGGCTCGGCAGCGCCTCGTCCAGCCGCCTTGGCAGGGGCCAGGGCAGAGACTGGCGCAGGATGTCGCTCATGTCGAGCCGCTTCAACTGCTCCAGCCGGGTCATGCCGCTCACCGCCGGCAGCAGCCACTGCTCGAGGTCGGCCAGCAGGCTCTCCTCATCCATGGCGGGCCAGGCTTCGTCGGGCAGCCAGTCGCGGGCGCAGCGCAAGCGGGCCAGCAGCCCCTCGCTGCTCTCGTCCCAGGGCAGCACGTGCAGCCCCTTGCGCCGGATGCCCTGCAGCAGGCAGCGCCCCTTCTGTTCATCGGAGAGATCCGTCAGCGGCCGCTGGCCGAGCACCAGCTCGCCGAGCACCTGCTGGCGCTCCGCACGCACCCGTTCCTCCCGATCGTCCCAGTCGAACCACTGGCGCTCGCCGACCAGCTCGGGCAGCTGGCGCACCAACTCATCCAGCGCCACCGGCTCGGCGATGAAGATGCGGCTGCCGCGCTCGTTCTGACCCATTTCGACGGCCACGATGGCCCCCTGCCCCTGGCAGGGATGCCCTTCTACCAGATCGCAGCTCACCCCGCCACTGAGCTGATAGCGGCTGCCACTGCGCAGCTTGCCGATGCGATCGGGCCAGGCGAGGGCGCACAGCAACCCCAGCCATTGACCCTGCGGGCTGCTTGCCCGCACGCCGAGCCGCTCGAACCAGCGGGCCGCCCCCTGGCGCAGGGCGCCCTGACGGCGGTGGAACTGCACGGACAGGCGCTCCGATCCTCGCAGATCTTCTTCCAGCAGCGCCACCAGGAAAGCCGCATCGGCGACAATCCCTGTCAGACCCTCGGATTCCAGCTCCCGGGCCCGCAGCAACATGCGGGCGAGGCGGGGATGGGTGCCGAAGGCCGCCATGGCACGGCCTGCCGGGGTAAGTTGTTGCTCACCCTCCGGGGCCATGGCGCCCAGGGCCACCAGCAACCGCCGGGCGCTGGCCACGGCGGCAGGGGGTGGCATGTCCAGCAGGGGCAGCGCCTCCACCCGGGCCCCCCACTGGGCGGCGTCCATCAGCAGGCCGGTGAGCTCTTGCGTCAGGATGTCGGGGGGACTCTGCTCGGCGAGGCGCTCCTGCACCTCGCAGCTCCAGAGCCGGTAGCAGACGCCGGGGCCAAGCCGCCCTGCCCGCCCCGCCCGCTGGGTGGCGGAGGCTTTGGCGATGGGCCGGGTCTCCAGCCGGGTAACGCCGCTCTTGATATCGAAGGCGGCGCGCCGCTCCAATCCGCTGTCGATGACCACGGAGATCCCCTCGATGGTGAGGGAGGTCTCCGCCACGTTGGTGGTGAGCACCAGCTTGCGACGACCCGCAGGCGCAGGCTCGATGGCCGCTTGCTGGGCCGCGAGGTCAAGACGGCCATAGAGGGGAGCCAGGGTCACACCCCCTGGCAACCGCCCTTCCAGCCACTGTGCCAGCCGCTCTATCTCCCCCTGTCCCGGCAGGAACACCAGGGCACTGCCAGCCTGACTGGCGAGCGCCTCCAGCACCACAGCGCCGACCTGGGCCTCCAACCACTGCTGGCGATTGGCGGGGCGATAGTGGTACTCGATGGGAAAGCCGCGCCCCTCGGAGCGCACCACGGGGGCGCCTGGCAGCAGGCGCTCCAGGGCCATGCCATCCAGGGTGGCGGACATCACCAGCAGCTTGAGATCATCGCGCAACCCCTGTTGGCTCTCGATGGCGAAGGCCAGCGCGGTATCGGCGTGCAGGCTGCGCTCGTGGAACTCGTCAAAGATGACGAGCGACACGCCGGTGAGCTCAGGATCCTGCTGCAGCATCCGGGTCAGCACCCCCTCGGTCACGATCTCGAGCCGGGTCTGGCTGCTGGTGCGGCTCTCCCCGCGCACTCGCAGGCCGATGCGCTCGCCCACCTTCTCCCCCAGCTGACGCGCGAGGAAGCTCGCGATGTTGCGCGCCGCGAGGCGCCTGGGCTCCAGCATGATAATGCGCCCGGGCAGCCGGTGCTGGCGCACCAGCTCCAGGGGCAGCAGGGTCGATTTGCCCGCGCCGGGGGGCGCCTGCAGGATCACGCTGGTATGGTTGTCGAGGGCTGCAAAGAGTTCAGGCAACACCGGGACGATGGGGAGGGAAGACAAAGCGATGGGCACCTTCTGTGACACTTCTGAAAAGGGGTCCATTCTGCCACAGCCTCCCGGCCATCGTAAGCGCCCCTGCCGGGCAGGGGCAGGAAGCGTCAGGTGCAACACGGCAAGACATCCCGGGAGCGGCTGCCATAGAATGGCCTTATCCGATGCCCATCACGAGGACCAACACGCCGCATGCCCAAACTCTTCTTTGCCCTGCCCCTGCCAGAGCTTGCCCCCGAGCTTGCGACCTGGCGAGACCAGCGCCCCTGGCCCGGCCAGCCGGTGCCCGAGAGCAACCTGCACCTGACCCTGGCCTTTCTCGGGGAGGCCGACGAAACGACCCAGGCTCGCCTGATCGCGGCCGCCGAGCGACAGCACTGTCCCCCTTTCAGCGTCCATCTGGATCAAACCGGCTGGTTTCAGCGCGCCAAAGCCGCCTGGGTGGGGCCCGGTGAGTGGCCGAACGAGCTGACCGTGCTCGCGAGGGCGCTGCGCCGCCACGGTGAAAAACTCGGGCTGGGCAACGGCGAGCAGGGCTATCGCCCCCACGTCACCCTGTCGCGCAAGGCGGGCGAGGCCCCCGGCGAGCTGCCTGCGCCGGATTTTCTGCTCAGGGCCGATCGCTTCTGCCTCTATCAATCCGTCAGCACGCTGGACGGCGTCCACTACGAACCGCTCGCCTGCTGGCCCCTGCGGGCCCGCGTCAAAAAACCGCACCGCGAGGAGCTCACCCCATGATCTTCGATCCCCCCCTGCAGTCCGGGCAGCTGATCTCCCGCTACAAGCGCTTCCTGACGGATGTGGCGCTCGACAACGGCGAGGTGATCACCATCCACTGCGCCAATACCGGTGCCATGACCGGCTGCGCCCTGCCGGGCACCCGGGTCTGGTACTCCACATCCGACAACCCCAAGCGCAAGCTGCCAAACAGTTGGGAAATCGCCGAGAGCCCGGCGGGTCACTTCATCTGCGTCAACACGGCCCGTGCCAACCAGATCGCCCGGGAGCTCATCGAACAGGGCGCTCTCGCCCCCCTGGCAGGCTATGCCAGGCTGCGCACCGAAGTGAAATACGGGGAAGAGAACAGCCGCATCGACCTGCTGCTGGAAGATGACCACAGGCCGGATTGTTACATCGAGGTGAAATCCGTCACCCTGCTCGACGAGCGGGAGCAACACGGCATGGGGTACTTCCCCGATGCGGTCACCACCCGCGGCGCCAAGCACTTGCGTGAATTGATGGCCATGAAGGCGGCAGGGCACCGGGCCGTGCTGCTGTTCATGGTATTGCACTCCGGCATCGCGAGAATGCGCCCTGCAGCCCATATCGATCCGCACTATAGTCAGCTTGTTGAACAGGCGATGGCGGCAGGGGTTGAAATTTTATGCTATCGCCCCCATGTTGGTGTGCAGGGCATGGTGGCTCAGGATTTTATCCCATTTGAATCTGACCATATGCTACCCGAGGGCAGAGAATAAATGCAGAAGTGGGTAACATTATTGATAAGGCTTGTTTGCCTCCCGTTGACCCTTCTGCTATAGATGTCGCCCTCAATTTATGGATGGCACGGGTAGCGTGCTGAATTAGGAGACAGGGCATGCCAACAGGCGAAAACAGGAAATCTCTGGGCCCCCTGGCCATTGCGGGTGTAGAGCCTTACCAGATGAAAGCCGGTGAGGAGTACATGAATGACCAACAGAAGGTACATTTTCGCAAGATCCTGGGAGCCTGGCGCAACCAACTGATGCAGGAAGTTGACCGCACCGTCGACCACATGAAGGATGAGGCTGCCAACTTCCCGGATCCCGTGGATCGCGCCGCGCAAGAAGAAGAGTTTGCTCTCGAACTGCGCACCCGCGACCGTGAACGCAAGCTGATCAAGAAGATCGAGAAAACCTTGCTGCTGCTCGAAGAAGATGACTTCGGTTACTGCGAGCATTGCGGCATCGAGATCGGCATCCGCCGTCTGGAAGCCCGTCCGACCGCAGACCTCTGCGTGGACTGCAAGACGCTGGCCGAGATCAAGGAAAAACAGATGGCTGGCTGATGCCGCCCATCCACAGGAACGAAAAGGGAGCCCAGGCTCCCTTTTTTATTGAGCTTTTGGTCGGGCCGTCCCAGAATGCAGCCTCAATGCATCGCCTACCCGAATTGCCATGGTCATGACATCCCCCCCCTCCCGACGCCCCTATGTGGGCCGCTTCGCCCCCTCACCGTCCGGTCCGCTCCACTTCGGCTCCCTGGTCGCCGCCCTTGGCAGCTTCTTGCAGGCCAGGGCGCAGCAGGGACGCTGGCTGGTGCGCATCGAAAACATCGACCCCCCGCGGGAGATGCCGGGAGCGGCTGACCTTATCCTCACCACCCTGGAGGCACACGGTCTTGGCTGGGATGGGGAGGTGATGTTCCAGAGCGCGCGCCATGGCCGCTATGACGAGATCATCGATCAGCTCTATCGGGCCGGGGATCTCTACTGGTGCCGCTGTACCCGACGCGAAATCATGGCCGCAGGGGGGTTCTACAACGGTCATTGCCGCCCCCTGGGGCTGACCGCCGAGGGGTGTGCCGCCCGTTTGCGCCAGCACCAGCCGGTCTATCGGTTCGAGGATGCGCTTCAGGGAGAGATCACCGTCCCCGCGGCGCTGGCGGAGGAGGACTTCATCGTGCGCCGCCGGGACGGGCTCTACGCCTACAACCTGGCGGTGGTGGTGGATGACATGGACAGCGGCATCACCGAGATCGTCCGTGGCGCCGATCTGCTGGAGCCCACCGTGCGCCAGATAGCCCTCTACCAGACCCTGGGGGCTGCCGTCCCCGATTGGGTGCACCTGCCACTGGCGGTGCAAGCGGATGGCAACAAGCTCTCCAAGCAGAACCATGCGCCGGCGCTGTCGCAGGACGAGGTACGACCGGCCCTGTGGCAGACACTGCATTTTCTCGGTCAGTGCCCGCCGCCCGAGCTGATGGCGTGCCGGATCGACGAGATCATCGGCTGGGGCATCGCCCACTGGCAGCTGGCCCGGGTACCCCGCCAACAGAAGATCCCGCAAGGGCAAAGCTAGCCCCGGCTGCATTTCTTGCCCCAAAAGGACCAATCAAGGGGAAGCAGGCCACACCGTTTCTCATTTGGTTGGGGCTGAGCTATGATAGGCCGCTATTTTTTGGCCTCCCGTCAATTTGAAGTCATAACGAGGTGTACCATTTTTTCCCAGATCGCAAACTTTTGCCGCAAAGTGCTCGGCAAGGAAGACGGCGAGCAGTCGGTGGAGTCCCCCATTCCGGCCCGTGTCGCCGGACAGCGCCGTACCTTGAGCCGTGACCAGCACCCGATTTCGCGCAAAGAGATCAGCGAGAATGCCCTCAAGGTGCTCTATCGCCTGAACAAGGGGGGCTATGAGGCCTACCTGGTCGGCGGCGGCGTCCGTGACCTGCTGCTCGGGAAGACCCCCAAGGATTTCGACATCGCCACCGACGCGACGCCGGAGCAGATCAAGGCGCTGTTCAGCAACTGCCGCCTCATCGGCCGCCGTTTCCGCCTGGCCCACATCGTCTTTGGTCGTGACGTGATCGAAGTGGCCACCTTCCGGGGTCACCACCATCAGGTCAATACCAGCAAGCATGTGTCGGCCCAGTCCAATGAAGGCATGCTGCTGCGGGACAACGTCTACGGCACCATCGAAGAGGATGCCGAGCGTCGCGACTTTACCGTCAACGCTCTCTACTACAGCGCCAAGGATTTCACCCTGCACGATTTCGAGGGTGGGCTGGAAGACCTGGCCGCGCGTAGACTGGAGCTCATCGGCGACCCCGAGACCCGCTACCGGGAAGATCCGGTGCGGATGCTGCGTGCCGTGCGCTTCGCCGCCAAGCTCGACATGACCATCAGCCCGCGCACCGCCGCGCCCATCCGGGAGCTGGCCCCGCTGCTGCAGGACATCCCGGCCGCCCGCCTGTTCGAGGAGACCCTCAAGTTGTTCCTGGCGGGGGACGGTCTGGCCACCTACAAGCTGCTGCGGGAATACGGGCTGTTCCAGCCGCTGTTCCCCCAGGTAGCCGCCCTGTTCACGCCCCACGGCAACTCGCCCTACGAGCAGTTCATCGAGCAGGCGCTGATGGACACCGATACCCGGGTCCGTGAAGAGAAGCGCGTCACTCCCGCCTTCCTCTACGCCACCCTGCTGTGGGGCGCCGTCGAGGCCCGCGGCCGCGTGCTGGAAAACGAGAGCGGTCTGCCCTGGTACGATGCCTTCATGCTGGCCATCAACGAGGTGCTCGACAACCAGGTGAGGATCATCGCCGTGCCGCGCCGCTTCACCACGGACGTGCGCGACATCTGGGCCCTGCAGCAGCGCCTGACCCGCCGCCAGGGCAAGCACCCCGAGCGCGCCATGGAGCACCCGAAATTCCGTGCGGCCTTCGACTTCCTGTTGCTGCGCAACCGGGTCGAGCGCGGCCTCGGCGAGCTGGCGAGCTGGTGGGAGCGCTATGTGGCCTCCAACCCGGATGTGCGCCCGCAACTGCAACGGGAGGCGACCCGCCGCCCGGCAAGCGGTGAGCGCGGTCAGGCCGGTGAGGCCCGCAGCAACGATGGCGAGAAGCGCAGCGGCAATGGCCGCAACCGCCGTCGCCCCCGCCGCCGCAAGCCGAAGTCGGCAGAGTAAGGATCCGCCGATGATCGAGGTCTTCGTCGCCATCGGCTCCAACCTGGCCGACCCCCTCGGCCAGGCTCGTCGCGCCATCGCCGCGCTGGCGACCCTGCCTGAGTCCGAGCTGCTGCAGACCTCCCACCTTTACGGCAGCCGCCCCATGGGCCCTGCGGATCAGCCGGACTACATCAATGCCGTGGCGCGCCTTGCCACTCGCCTCAGCCCTCTGGCGCTACTGGACGAGCTGCAGCGCATCGAGCAGGCACAGGGGCGAGTGCGCAAAGATGAGCGCTGGGGCCCCCGGACCCTGGATCTCGATCTGCTGCTGTACGGTGACGAGGTCATCCGACATGAGCGCCTGACTGTGCCTCACTATGGCATGAAGGAGCGGGAGTTCGTCCTGCTGCCCCTTGCCGAGATAGCCCCCTCCCTGGTGCTGCCCTGCGGCACCCCGCTCACCGAACTGGTTGCCCGCTGCCCGCGCAATGGACTCGCGATCCTGGCCGGTGCAGCAGGCGAGTAGAGAAGAGTAGGAACAACGTAATGAGCAAGATCACCATTACCCACCTGCAGAAGATGAAGCAGGACGGACAGAAAATCACCGCCATCACCGCCTATGACGCCACCTTCGCCAAGCTGTTCGACGACGAGGGCGCCCAGGTGCTGCTCATCGGCGACTCCCTCGGCATGGTATTGCAGGGCGGAGACGACACCCTGGCGGTCAGCATGGACGAGATGGTCTATCACACCCGCTGCGTGGTGCGCGGCACCACCAATGCCCTGGTGGTGACCGACATGCCGTTCATGAGCTACGCCACCCCGGAGCAGACCTACCAGAACGCGGCGCGCCTGATGGCGGCCGGTGCCCGCATGGTGAAGATGGAAGGGGGGGACTGGCTGTGCGACTCCATCCGCCACCTGACCCGCAACGGGGTGCCGGTGTGCGGCCATCTCGGCCTGACCCCGCAATCCGTCCACGTGTTTGGCGGCTTCAAGGTGCAGGGGCGCGACGAGTTCCACGCCCAGGAGATCTACCGCCAGGCGCTGGAGCTGCAGGCGGCCGGCATCCAGTTGCTGGTGCTCGAGTGCGTGCCCGTCTCTCTGGCAGAGCGCATCACCAAGGCGCTGCGCATTCCGGTGATCGGCATCGGTGCCGGCCCTGCCACCGACGGCCAGATCCTGGTGATGCACGATGCCTTCGGCATCACCTCGGGTTATGTGCCCAAGTTCACCAAGAACTTCCTGGCCGAGACCGGTGACATGCGTGCCGCCATTCGTCTCTACGTGCAGCAGGTGAGCGAGGGGACCTTCCCCGGCCCCGAGCACTGCTTCAACTGACTTTCTGTCGTCATGAGCGCGGGGGCCTGTGCCCCCCGTCTCGCCCTCCCCCCTGACGGCCCCCTCTTTTATTGATTCATCTGAAGGTGAACTGACGATGTTGGTTGTGAACAATCCCGCCGCGCTGCGCGAGCAGATCGGTCAATGGCATCGCGAAGGCCGCGCCATCGCATTCGTGCCCACCATGGGCAATCTGCATCAGGGTCATCTCACCCTGGTCGAGGAGGCCCGCCGCCATGGCGACAAGGTGGTGGTCAGCATCTTTGTGAACCCCTTGCAGTTCGACAAGGCCGAGGATCTCGCCAACTACCCCCGCACCCTGGAGCAGGATTGCGCCGCCCTGGAGGCCGCCGGTGTCGACCTGGTCTTCACCCCGACGCCGGAGATCATGTATCCCCAGGGGCTCGCCAGCCAGACCTTCGTCGAGGTGCCCGGCATCTCCAGCCTGCTGGAAGGGGCGCTGCGTCCGGGGCATTTTCGCGGGGTCAGCACCGTGGTCACCAAGCTGTTCAATCTGGTACAGCCGAACGTGGCCTGCTTTGGCGAGAAGGATTACCAGCAGCTCGCGCTCATTCGCAAGATGGTGGCCGACATGGCCATGCCCATCGAGATCGTGGGCGTGCCGACCGTGCGGGCCGAAGACGGGCTGGCCCTCTCTTCGCGCAACGGCTATCTGACCGCTGCCGAACGGGCCATCGCTCCCGAGCTCGCGCGCACCATGAACTGGATTGCCGGGCAGATTGAAGCGGGGAACAGTCACCTCCCCTCCCTGGTTGCCCAGGCCAGCCAACGCCTCGACAACGCGGGATTCAGGACGGATGCCATCGACATCGTCGATGCCGACACCCTGGAATCCGCCAGCGCCGAGAGCCAGCGCCTGGTGATCCTGATGGCCGCCTATCTGGGCAAGGCCCGCCTCATCGACAACCGGGTCGTCGCCCTGCGGGGTTGAGACACGGCAAGGAGACCACGATGTCCAAGAAGGTTTACTGCATCGCCCAGTTCCAACCCAAGCCGGGCCAGGAGCAGGCCCTGTTCCGCGTCCTGCAAAGGCTCGAACCCGACACCCTGCGTGAAGATGGCTGCCTGCAGTACATCGTCACCCGCCATATCCAGAGCCCCTTTGCCGAGGGGGAGAGCTTCCCCATCGTCTTCAACGAGATCTGGCGCGACATGGCGAGCTTCGAGGCCCACTGCCAGCGCGCCGGTATCAAGGCCTTCTTCGAGCGCTACTGCCTCGCGGATGATGGCCTCGCGGCCAAGTGGAACGTCTGCGTCTACAGCGACGAGCCCGCGGACTACGATGCCCCGGCGCTCTGAGACCGACATGTGCAAATAAAAAGGCGCCCGAGGGCGCCTTTTTGCTGGCAGGTGCTGCGCCTCAGTGGCGCAGACCGGTGCCGCGGGAGATGAGCCACCAGGCCATCCCGTAGAGCACCAGGATGAAGCCGATGATGATGAGATAGGCGGTGCCCAGGGGCACGTCCGAGATCCCGAGGAAGCCGTAGCGGAAGGCGTTCACCATGTAGATGATGGGGTTCACCTGGGAGACCCCCTGCCAGAACGGCGGCAGCAGGGTGATGGAGTAGAAGACGCCCCCCAGATAGGTCAGGGGAGTCAGGATGAAGGTCGGGATGATGCTGATGTCATCGAACGACTTCGCGAACACCGCGTTGATGAGCCCCCCCAGGGAGAAGAGGATGGAGGTGAGCAGCACGGTCACGCAGACGCTGAACAGGTGATGGATCTGCAGCGGCACGAAGAACAGCGACACCAGGGTGACGATGAGGCCGACACAGAGGCCGCGCGCCACGCCACCGCCCACATACCCCGCGATGATGATGTAGTTGGGCACCGGCGCCACCAGCAGCTCCTCCACGTTGCGCTGGAACTTGGCGCTGTAGAAGGAGGAGGCGACGTTGGAGTAGGAGTTGGTGATGACCGACATCATGATGAGGCCGGGCACGATGAACTCCATGTAGCTGAAGCCCCCCATGTCACCGATGCGCGAGCCGATGAGGTTGCCGAAGATGACGAAGTAGAGGCTCATGGTGATGGCGGGCGGCACCAGGGTCTGGATCCAGATCCGGGTGAAGCGGCTCACTTCCTTGGCCAGAATGCTCTTGAAGGCGATGTAATAGGTCATGGGGTTCATGCTTTGCGACCCTCCTCTACCAGATTGACGAACAGCTCTTCCAGCCGATTCGCCTTGTTGCGCATGCTGAGCACCTTCACCCCCTGGGCGGAGAGCTGCTCGAACAGGCTGTTGAGGGACTGGCTCTTCTCCAGCTCCACTTCCAGGGTGTTCTCATCCTGCATCCGGCCGTTGAACTCGGGCAGGGCCGGTACGCTGGAGCCCGGCACCAGATCCAGCAGGAAGGTCTCGCGACCCAGCTTGCCGAGCAGGCTCTTCATGCTGGTGTTCTCGATGAGACGGCCCTTGTCGATGATGCCGATGTTGCGGCACAGCATCTCGGCCTCTTCCAGGTAGTGGGTGGTCAGGATGATGGTCACCCCCTGCTCGTTGAGATCCTTGAGGAAACTCCACATGGAACGGCGGATCTCGATGTCCACCCCGGCGGTCGGCTCATCCAGGATCAGCAGCTTGGGCTCATGCATCAGGGCGCGGGCAATCATCAACCGGCGCTTCATGCCACCGGAGAGAGTGCGGGCCGCCATGTCGCGCTTGTCCCACAGATCGAGCTGACGCAGGTACTTCTCGGCGCGCACCTTGGCCTCGGCCCGCGGCACTCCATAGAAACCGGCCTGGTGAGTCACTATCTGGCTCACCTTCTCGAACTGGCTGAAGTTGAACTCCTGGGGCACTAGGCCGAGCTGGGACTTGGCCAGCTCCAGATCGGTATCGATGTCATGACCGAATACCTTCACCTTGCCGGCACTCTTGTTGACCAGTGAGCTGATCACGCCGATGGTGGTGGATTTGCCCGCCCCGTTGGGACCGAGCAGGGCGAAGAAATCCCCCTGTTTGACGGTGAGATCGATGCCCTTGAGGGCTTCGACGCCCCCCTGATAGGTCTTCTTCAGACCGCTGATTTCCAATGCGTTCATTGCAACCCCTGTGATGGATGAGCCCATCTCGAGACAGAAAAGGCGGCTGTGACGCCGCCTGAAGACAGTCGATGGCGGGCCGGCCAGCCTGCCTTGCTACTTCGGACCCGGCTTACTCTTGCGGTACCACCTTGCCAATGAAAGGCAGGTTACGGTACTTCTGGGCGTAGTCAATGCCACAGCCCACCACGAACTCGTCCGGGATGGAGAAGCCAAGCCAGTCCACCGGCACCTGAACCTCGCGGCGGGACGGTTTGTCCAGCAGGGTGCAGATGGCCAGGGATTTCGGCTCGCGCAGGGAGAGGATCTCGCGCACCTTGTTGAGGGTGTAACCGGTGTCGATGATGTCCTCCACGATCACCACGTCCTTGCCTTTGATGTCGTCATCCAGATCCTTGAGGATGCGCACGTCACGGGTACTGTGCATGCCGGAGCCATAGCTGGAGGCAGTCATAAAGTCCAGGGTGATGGGCAACTGGCACTGACGGCAGAGATCCGCCAGGAAGACGCAGGAGCCGCGCAACAGGCCGATCATGACCACTTCCTCGGAGCCCTGGTAACGGGCGGTAATCTCTTCACCCAGCGTGGCGATCCGGGCTGCAACCTCGGCCTCGGGGATCATCACCTCGACAATGTGTTTCATCACATACTCCAATAATGACCAAAGGGTTATTGGCCGTTCATTAACGTCAAAACCGAGGATTCTACCACTCCAACCAGTGGGCGTCAGGCATACGTGATGCTTTTATCGGCTTATTTTAATTGATAGAGTTAGCAAGCCTTCGGGCATTATCGGTGACAATACTATAAACACCATAATCAATAACTATTAGATGAAAAAACTATGGAACCACGCGCAGAAATAAGACGTCGAACCCGGCTTTCGCCGGAGGCTCGCCGTGATCAATTGATGGAGTGTGCCGTCGAGGTATTTTCCCGTCGCGGCATCGGCCGTGCCGGGCATGCCGAAATAGCCGAACAGGCAAAGGTCTCGGTTGCGACCGTTTTTAACTATTTCAATACTCGTGAAGATCTGGTCGACGAAGTGCTGACAGAAATCGAAGCCTTCGTACAGCAGATCCTCGAACAGGCCTACAACGGTCAGGGCTCCGCCAGGGAGAGCATTCACCGCCACGTGAAGCTGTTCGTTGACGCCGCCTATGACAAGCCCGATCACGCCAGCATCTGGCTGGAGTGGAGCTCCTCGGTGCGGGAAGAAGTGTGGCCTCGCTACACCCGGCTGCTGGACAAGGCGCTGGAGCGCATTGCCCCCCACCTGCAACGGGCCATCGACAACGGCGAGATCCAGAGCGTGCTGTCGGCGCAGGATCTGGCCCGCTCCCTGACCGGTTTTGGCTATGTGATGATGCAGATGATCAATCAGCCGCAGCGTCCGAGCCGGGAAGAGGTGACGGATTTCCTGTTCAAGTACGTGACGGCCCCCATCCAGGCCAGCTGACTCGTGCTGATGTTGACAAAGCGGCGCCGGGCTTTACAGCCCGGCGCCGCTTTTTTGTCCGCTCCCCGCCGTATCAGTGGTTTGCATAACCCCAGCGACTGGTCAACTCATGCTCGACACCCAGATGATCGAGGATGCGGGCGACCATGAAGTCCACCAGATCCTCGATGCTTTTGGGTTCATGGTAGAACCCTGGCGCCGCCGGCATGATGGTCACGCCAAGACGGGCAAGCTTGAGCATGTTCTCCAGATGGATCGCCGAGAAGGGGCTCTCCCGGGGCACCAGAATCAGCTGGCCCCGCTCCTTGATCACCACGTCCGCCGCCCGCTCTAGCAGGTTGTCCGAGGTGCCGTTGGCAATGGCCGAGACGGTGCCCATGGAGCAGGGGCAGACCACCATCTGTTTGGGGGCCGCCGAGCCGGAAGCCACCGGCGAGAACCACTCCTCCTTGCCGCAGGCGACGATCTGACCCTCTTTGGCACCATAATGGCGACAGAGGTACGCAGACAGCTCCCTGGGGGAGCCCGGCCAATCCTGCTGCTGCTCGGTCTTGAGCACAACCCTGGCCGCCGAGGAGGCGAGCAGGAAGACCCGATAGTCCGCCTGCACCAGGCATTCCAGCAGGCGCAGGGCATAGGGAGCGCCGGAGGCGCCGGTCAGCGCCAGGGTGATGGCCTTGTTCATGATGCGCTCTGCAGCTCCTTTAGGCGGGCGATCAGCTTGTCGTGAATGCCGCCGAAGCCGCCGTTGCTCATGATCAGAATATGATCCCCTGGGCGGCTCTCGGCCACCAGGGCGCCAATCAGGGCATCAAGGGCCTCGAATACCCGGGCAGGCCGGGTCATGTGGGCCGTCACCTCCCCCAGATCCCAGCCGATGTTGGGGGGCTGGAAGAAGAACACCTGGTCGGCACCGTCGAAGCAACCGGCCAGCTCCTCCTTGTGAACCCCGAGCTTCATGGTGTTGGAGCGGGGCTCCAGCACCGCCAGGATGCGGGCCTTGCCCACCTTGGCGCGCAGCCCGCCCAGGGTGGTCTCGATGGCGGTGGGGTGATGGGCAAAGTCGTCATAGACGCTGATGCCGGCCACTTCCCCTTTCAGCTCCATGCGCCGCTTGGGGGACTTGAACTGGCAGAGGGCGTTGATCCCGTGCTCCACCATGACACCGGCATGGCGGGCGGCGGCGATGGCCATCAGACCGTTGTTGACGTTGTGCTCGCCGATGCACTCCCAGTGCACCTCCCCCTGTTTTTCACCATCCAGCCACACCTCGAAGGCGGAGCCGTCATCGGCCAGCTTCACCGCCTTCCACTTGGCGTCGTCCTGGCCCACCAGCTCCACCTCGCTCCAGCAGCCCATCCCGCGCACGGCGGTAAGGTTGTCATCACCTTTGGGGAAGAGCACCCGGCCGTTGCTCGGCACGGTGCGCATCAGGTGGTGGAACTGACGCTGGATGGCGGCGAGATCCGGGAAGATGTCAGCGTGGTCGAACTCCAGGTTGTTCATCACCAGGGTGCGCGGGTGGTAGTGGACAAACTTGGATCGCTTGTCGAAGAAGGCGCAGTCATATTCGTCCGCTTCAATCACAAAGAAGGGAGCCGAGCCGAGACGGGCGGAAACCGGGAAGTTGCCCGGCACGCCGCCGATGAGGAAACCGGGTTCCAGCTTGGCATACTCCAGCACCCAGGCCAGCATGCTGGCGGTGGTGGTCTTGCCATGGGTGCCCGCGACGGCCAGCACCCAGCGATCCTTCAGCACGTGCTCCAGCAGCCACTGAGGGCCGGAGATATAGGGCAGATTGCGGTCCAGCACATATTCCACACAGGGGTTGCCACGGCTCATGGCATTGCCGATCACCACCAGATCCGGCGCCGGATCGAGCTGGGAGGGGTCGTAGCCTTCGGTCAGTTCGATGCCCTGTTGCTCGAGCTGGGTGCTCATGGGGGGATAGACGTTGGCGTCAGAGCCGGTCACCCGATAGCCAAGCTGTTTTGCCAACACCGCCAGACCACCCATGAAGGTGCCGCAGATCCCGAGAATGTGAATGTGCATACCGCTGCCTTTTCCAGTAAAGGGAGTGCGCATTCTAGGGTCTGTTGACCCGGTGGCACAAGCCGCGCCCATGGGGAGCGAAGGCATCGGTGCCCGCAGACGACAGAAATCGGGCAAGCGCGGGGAAAAGCCACCCTCCAACACACCACCCGGCCCTTGAAATATGGTCATTTGACGGGACATCGCTATAATGTCGGCCTGCAAACTTGACTCCAACACTCAAAGGAAACGTCATGAGCCTGAACCTGGTACCGGCCGGCAAGAGCCTGCCTGACGACATCTACGTCATCATCGAAATCCCGCAGAACGCCGACCCGATCAAATACGAAGTCGACAAGGACAGTGGCGCCATCTTCGTTGACCGTTTCATGTCCACCCCGATGTTCTACCCGTGCAACTACGGTTACGTGAACGCCACCCTGTCCCTAGACGGGGATCCGGTCGACGTGCTGGTTCCGACTCCCTACCCGCTGCTGGCCGGCTCCGTCATCCGCTGCCGCCCGGTCGGCGTGCTGAAGATGACCGACGAATCTGGCGAAGACGCCAAGATCGTGGCCGTACCCCACTCCAAGCTGACCAAGCAGTACGATCACATCCAGGATGTGAACGATCTGCCCGAGCTGCTGAAAGCTCAGATCCAGCACTTCTTCGAGCGCTACAAAGAGCTGGAAGCGGGCAAGTGGGTCAAGGTGGAAGGTTGGGGCGACAAGGCCGCTGCCGAAGCCGAGATCAAGACCTCTGCCGAGCGTTACGCTGCAAAATAAGCGTATTCCTCGCAAAAAAGGCGCCTTATGGCGCCTTTTTTATGGGTCGTTGCGGGGACGCTC
This sequence comes from Aeromonas sp. MaB10011B, assembly GCF_017939325.1. NCBI lineage: Bacteria > Pseudomonadati > Pseudomonadota > Gammaproteobacteria > Aeromonadales > Aeromonadaceae > Aeromonas > Aeromonas sp. MaB10011B. Next base: position 28,965 of record NZ_JAGKRK010000021.1, read on the forward strand.
CGGGGGGATCCCCCTGGATATAGAGGTCGCGCCCGTTTTGCCGATAGGGGCGGTAATAGTCATCACCGCAGCGATATTCCTGACCGGCACCTCCCACCAGATCGCAGTTGACCGGCAGCACCTCCAGCCACTTGATGGCCTGCTGGAAGCGCAGCCACTCCTGCCATTCATGCTCCCGGGCCAGCTGATCCCGCAGGGCGAAGGTATCCGCGCTGGACAATCCCTGATTGACGATGACCTGCCCCGCCAGCGCCGGCGTGGCCACCAATATCAGCAGAAACCGTGAAACAAGCTTCATGATGATTTCCCCCATGACTTATTTCCTGAATTAAATTTAAAGTCAGATCAGATAATTACCAATATATCTGTCACCAGACCAATCCAAATGCCGGTCACTCACCTAGTTGTTTATTATCAACCTAGGCGGAGGCGCACCATGAAACTGGCACAAGGCTTTCTGTGCAGTCTGCTCTTCGGCACCATGGTGCAGGCCAACGAGATCAACCTGAGCTGGCAGTGGCAATCTGCGGATGGTCAGCAAAAGCACCTGCAATTGACGGCGGATGAGCGCACCTTTTCAGCCAGCCGTCACGAGATGACACAGCTCGACACCGCCCTCAACTTCCCGCTGGAAACACTCTACTCCTACATCAGTCCGCGCCTCTACAACAGCATCAACCAGATCAACCAGCACAGCCCGGAGACGGCCACCAAGTTCCGCAACCTGGAACAGGCCTTTACCCTGCACGACAGCAGCCTCGAATCCGCCCAGTTCTGGCAGGCCTACCGGCAATATCAGGAGGACGCCTTCTACGAAATGCGGGTCCAGCCCTGCGTGCACCCGGCCAACCAGAAGCTGCCCTGTGTGCGCCCCAACTACTCCCAGCTGTTCTATCAGTTCAAGGGAGACCTCAAACCCCTGGCACAGCAGTTTTCGGCCAAGGATCTCGCCACCAGCGTCACCCTGCTGCAGGAGTGGCTGAGCGGCATCCCCACCCCGCCCGAGCAGATGGACCACTTCGCTCCGCCCTTGCAGGCCCTGCAGGACAACAAGGCCGACAGCGACGAGAAGGCGCTGCTCATGGCCAGTCTGCTGGCGGAGCTGGCGCCCCAGTACAGTCTCAGCATCATCTATCCGAACATCAGCATCGGCAGCGTCTCGCCGGCCTGGCTCGCCATCACGGCCGACAGCGGCCTTGAGGGAGACACCCTGGTGATCGGCAATCAGCGCCACGTGCTGCTCACCGGTTCTCCCCTGCTGGCCCAGCAGATGACCATGGCCCAGATTCCCTTGATCAGCGAACCGCTCTACTAGCCTCTTCTGACCATCACTTGCTTTTGATGGATGACATGCCATCCTTGCCGCCGTCATTGGGGGATGGCGCCCATGTTGACAAGATCACCGTCGCACCCTGCATTATTTAACACTTTTTAAACAGATCCGATCAGTTTAGGATGTTCAGGGTCCCATTCCCTCGACCCAAAAATCGTTATAACATCACAAAGGAGTGTCATCCGGATGAAACATCTCGTGCTTACTCTGGCGCTGCTGCCAACCCTGGTCATGGCCCACAACATCAAGGAATCAACCCAGGTGCCGCTGGTCAACATCAGCGACAAGGGGGAGCTGGTGCTCAAGGAGAAGGAGATCAGCTATCAGCCCTGGCAGAGCAAGGTCCTGACCGGCAAGGTCTTCCTGATCCAGCACATCGCGGGTCGCTCCAGCGCCAAGGAGCTCAATGCCCCCATGATCGAGGCGATCAAGGCGGCCAAGCTGCCCCACGACAAGTACCAGACCGTCACCATCATCAACAGCAATGACGCCATCTGGGGCACGTCCGGTTTCGTGAAGAGCAGTGCCGAGGACAGCAAGAAAGAGTTCCCCTGGTCCGCCATGGTGCTGGATGCCAAGGGGATGGCCCGCAACGCCTGGGCGCTCACCCCGGAAAGTTCGGCCATCATACTGCTGGATAAAGAGGGCAAGGTGCTGTTTGCCAAAGATGGCCAGCTCGATGCCGCCGAGATAACCAAGGTGATGGGGCTCATCCAGTCCCATCTCTGAATCAGAGAGAAGGGCGCTGATGGCGCCCTTTCCACAAGGGTCTATGGGTCGTTCCACACTGACAATCTGGGTGTTGCTGCTGGGCTGGTTGTGGATGCAACCGGCGCTGGCACAGCACCCTCTTGAAGCTGCCCTGCCCGATCACGGTCATGCCTGCACCTTCTGCGTCCTGCATCTGGATGGCAAGCTGGCACTGACGCCGACCCCCGTTCTCCCTTCCCTCTCCTTTGGCATCGACCGGTATATCGGCACTCCCCAACCGAGGGCGGCCACCGGCACCACGGGACATCGCCGTATCCGCGCCCCGCCGCCCCTTCATTGTTTCTTTTTTTGAACCAATCTTTTCTCTATTTATTCAAAAGGATTAACGATGAAAGCAGTCACCCTGTTGCTGGCCGCTGCCGCCTTCGGCGCCCAGGCCCATCACGACGAACACGAAAGCCACAGCCACGGTGCCCATGAGCACGGTCACGGCCACCTCAACCTGGTACTCGACGGCAACCAGCTGATGATCGAGTTGCAGGCCCCTGCCGCCGATCTGGTGGGCTTCGAGCATGCCGCCAACACCGATGAGGAGAAAGCGCAGTATGCCAAGGCGGTGGCCCGCCTCCAGCAGCCCGACGCCCTCTTCCGTTTCGACCCGGCCGCCGGCTGCAAGCTGACCCAGCAGGAGCTGCAGGCCGCCAAGGAAGATCATGACCATGAGCACGAGCACGAGCACGAGCACGAGCACGACAAGGCTGATGGCGCTCACGATGAACACCATCACGACGACGCGGGCCATGCGGACATGGGAGCCATGTACACCTACACCTGCGCTACCCCGGCCAAGCTCACCGGTCTCGAGGCCACCCTGTTCAGCCTCTACCCGAGCCTGGAGAAGCTGAGCGTGCAGGGCATACTGCCCACCGGCCAGACCGCCGCCGAACTGACTCCGTCCGCCAACAAACTGGGCTGGTAACACCATGAAACATGCCGTGGTTGAGATCCGTGATCTGGCCTTTGCCTGGCCGGGTCACGAAGCCGTCCTCGATCTGCCCGCCCTTCGCATCCACGAGGGTGAGCGCGTCTTCATCAAGGGCCCATCGGGTTGTGGCAAGTCCACCCTGCTTGGGTTGCTGGCCGGTATCCAGACCGCCAACCACGGCACCCTGGAAGTGCTGGGCCAGCCCCTGGCCCGGCTTTCCGGCCGCGCCCGTGACCAGTTCCGGGCGGCCAATCTGGGGTACATCTTCCAGCAGTTCAATCTGCTGCCGTTTCTCTCGGTGCAGGACAACGTCACCGCTGCCCTCACCTTTTCACCCGCCAAGCGGGCCCGCCTGACAGGGAGCCCCGAGCAGGAGGCGCGCCGCCTGCTGGCAGAACTGCAACTGCCGGATGAGGCGCTCCATCACCCCGTCCACGCCCTCAGCATCGGCCAGCAGCAGCGAGTCGCCGCCGCCCGCGCCCTGATAGGCTCCCCTCCTCTGGTGATAGCCGACGAGCCCACCTCGGCCCTGGACACCGACAACCGGGCCGCCTTCATCCGGCTGCTGTTCGAGGAGTGTGACAAGCAGGGATCTACCCTGGTCTTCGTCAGTCACGATCCCTATCTGGAGCCCCTCTTCCCCCGGGTGGAGAACCTGCAACAGCTCAACCGGAGGGCGGCATGACCACACGCCATCATTTCGTAGCCCGTCCGGCCATCTCCCCTTCACTGCGGAGGCTCTCATGCTGAAACTCGCCCTGCAAAGTCTCTGGGCCCGTCGCCTCACCGCCGGGCTCACCCTGCTGGCCGTCGCCATCAGCGTCACCCTGCTGCTCGGGGTGGAGCGGGTGCGCAGTCAGGCACGGGACAGCTTCGCCAACACCGTCTCGGGCACCGATCTCATCGTCGGCGCCCGCTCCGGTCAGGTGAACCTGCTGCTCTATTCGGTGTTTCGCATCGGCAACCCCACCAACAACGTGGGCTGGGACTCCTACCAGGCCATCAAGGCCAGGCCCGGTATCGCCTGGACCATCCCCCTCTCCCTTGGCGACTCCCACAAGGGGTTTCGCGTGCTCGGCACCAATGGGGACTACTTCACCCACCTGAAGTACGGCCAGCAGCAGGCGCTCGTCCTGCGCGAAGGCCGCCCCTTCGAAACACCGTTTGAAGCGGTGCTGGGTGCCCAGGTGGCCGAAAAGCTCGGCTATCACCTGGATCAATCCATCGTCATCGCCCATGGCGCCGGCAACACCTCGTTCAGCCAGCACGACAACATGCCGTTCAAGGTGGTGGGGATCCTGGCCCCCACCGGCACCCCCATCGATCGCACTATCCATGTGCCGCTGGCGGGCATAGAGGCGATCCATCTGGGCTGGGACACCGGTCGTCACAGCAAGAACGTGACCCCGGAACAGGCGATGGCGCTGGATCTCACCCCCAAGACCATCACCGCCTTCATGGTGGGGCTGAGCAACCGGATCCTGGCGTTCCAGTTGCAGCGCAGCGTCAACACCTATCCCAAAGAGCCCCTGATGGCCATCCTGCCGGGAGCCGCCCTGCAGGAGCTCTGGGGGCTGATGAGCGTGGCGGAGACCGCCCTGTCGGTGATCGCGGGCTTCGTGGTGGTGGCGGGCCTCATCGGCATGCTGACCACCCTGCTCGCCGGCCTCAACGAGCGGCGCCGCGAGCTCGCCATTCTGCGCTCCCTGGGGGCGGGCCCTGCCCACCTCTTCCTGCTGCTGGCGCTGGAGGCGATGGCGCTCACCACGGCGGGCATCGCCCTCGGGGTGGCCGCACTCTATCTCGGGCAGGGGCTTGCTAGCCCCTGGCTGCTCAGCCACTATGGCCTGCAAATGAGCCTGGGTCTGCCGAGCGCCTATGAGTGGCAACTGCTGGGCCTGGTCTGGCTGGCGGGCATGGTGATCGGGCTGCTGCCTGCCGCCCGCGCTTACCGCTACAGCCTGAGCGACGGCATGAGCATTCGCGTCTGACCCGACGCATCCGACCAAGAGAGAAGAACAGATGATGAAGTGGAAAATAGTGGCGCTGCTGACCAGCCTGCTGGTGCTGCCTGCCATGGCCGCAGATTACAAGACCATCGACTGGGATATCCTCATCCCGGAGGGGGAAAAACTGCTGCCACCGCCCCAGGTCAGCCATGATGGCGACTTCTCCTCGGTGCCGCAGCCGGTGGGGGGCGTCAACAAGAAGCTGGACAATCAGGAGGTGCGGATCCCCGGGTTCGTGGTGCCCCTGGAAGGGGATGCCAAGACCATCACCGCCTTCCTGCTGGTCCCCTACTTCGGCGCCTGCATTCACGTGCCGCCCCCGCCCACCAACCAGGTGATCTACGTGAGCTACCCCAAGGGGGCGCCGGTGGATGACCTCTGGGACGCCATCTGGGTCAAAGGCAAGATGCACACCGTCAGCTCCAGCCACGAGATGGCCACCGCCTCCTACTCCATGGACGCGGTCGAGGTCAGCGTCTACGAAGAGTGAGCCCCTGATGGCCTCCCCCGGGAGGCCATTTTTTTATCCCGTGACGACCCCGGCAAAGGGATTGTTCATGGATCTGGTTGGAGTAACATTCACTACCAGACCTTGCCATCACGGAGCCAGCATGGCTGACCTGCCCCCCAAGAAAGAGAGTTCCATCCTGAGCAGCCAGGAGCAGACCCTGCGCCTGGCCCGCAGCCGCGGCATCGATGGCATGCTCACCCGCAACAGCGACAGCACCTTCGAGCAGCGCGCCACCTTTCGCCATCTGGCGGATCAGGCTACCCGCCAGCGCAATCTGGAAGCCATCATGGTGATGGCCTCCCGTCATTGTGAAGAGACCGCCGCCGGCGGCGAGATAGACAGCGACTGGCTCACCCGCTTCCTGCAACTGGCCGAAGACATCAGCATGACCCCCATGCAGCAGTTGTGGGGCCGCATCTTCGCCCTGGAAGTGGCGACCCCGGGCCGCTTCTCCATCCGGGCCCTCAACACCCTCAAGGAGATGACCCAGCGCGAAGCCCAGCTGTTCCAGCGCATCTGCGCCCTCTCCTGCCACTACGAGGGCAGCGACGAACAGCGCCTGCTGCTGGGCATGCACAAGGGGGCCAGCCTGCTCAGTCGCGCCAAGGTCACCCGGATGGGGCTCGGCAAATACCGGGTACCCTACAGCGCCCTGCTGCTGCTGTGCGATCTCGGGCTGCTGCACCGTGGCGAGCTCGAATCCGGTCCCCTGCCCGCCGACGGGGTCGAGCTGGCCTTTGGCAACCAGCGCTGGCGTCTGCGCCAACGCCAGAGCAACCTCACCCTGCTCTATTACCGGCTCACCCCCATCGGCAACGAGCTTGCCCTGCTGCTGGACGAGCCCCCTTTGGAGGAGTACCTGCAGGATCTGAAGACCCTGCTCTCCACCCACCTGCTGATAGAGACCCAGATACCGACCCCGGTCAGCGAGCCGGATCTGCCCGCCTGAGGCTGGCGGAGGCCCCGGCCCCGCCTTGCCAAATTGCGAAACCCGCCCCGCCATTGCCAAAACGGCTCCCAAAAAGCGAATCCTGACGGCAGGGGCGGACGCGAGCCCGGGCCCTGTTCCCCCATCTACGGGCTTTGAGCACAAAAGAGACATATAGAACGCAATTTAAGCGTTTTTGGGCACTCTGGTGTACGAATTGCAACCAGACTCTCTTTCCTCTGTCAGGCAGGAAGTACCATGAGAGTCAATCAACCCGTTACCCAGCGTGAGCGCCTCTACCCGTCGCACCAGAACCTGATTTCCACCACGGATCTGGAGAGCCGCATCACCTATGCCAACGACGAGTTCTGCCAGATAGCCGGCTTCACCCTGGAGGAGCTGCAAGGGGCCCCTCACAACCTGGTCCGCCACCCCGACATGCCGCCCCAGGCGTTTGCCGACATGTGGCGCCATCTGCGGGAAGGCAAAAGCTGGATGGGCCCGCTCAAGAACCGCTGCAAGAACGGGGATCACTACTGGGTCAACGCCTTCGTCACCCCCATTCAGGACGCAAGCGGCAAGGTGGTGGAGTACCAGCCGGTGCGCACGGCGCCGGACGACGCGGTCAAGCAGCGTGCGGAGCGGGTCTATGACGAGATGCGCCGCGGCAAGACCCCCCGGGCCCTGCGCCTGCCCCCCCTGCTGCCACACCCTGGGGATCCACCTCTGCCTGATGGCGCTGCTGGCCAGTCTGGTCACCCTCGGCTATCAGCACGGCCCGGGCTGGCCTCTGCTCATCGGCGCCCTGCCCCTGGTGGTTGCGCTCGTCATCTGCCAGACCCTCTCCCGGCGCCTCGCCCGGCTGGAGACCCTGGCCCGCCACCGTTTCGACAACCCCTTGATGCAACTGCTGTATACCGGCCGGGTCGATCGTCTGGCTGCCGTCGAGCTCGCCATGAAGATGAACCAGGCCGAGTTCAATGCGGTGCTGGCCCGCACCCAGCAGACCTGCCAGCAGCTCGTGCAGGCGGCGCAGACGGATCTGAACAATGCCGAGTCCATCACCGGCAACCTGCAACAACAGCAGGCCCAGACCAACCAGGTCGCGACCGCCATCACCGAGATGACGGCGTCCATTCGCGAGGTCTCCCACAGCTCGAGCGCCTCCTCGGACAGCCTGGACAACACCGCCGTGCTGTTTCGGGAGGGCAATCGCAGCGTGCTCGATACCGTGGCGGCGGTGGAAGGGGTTCACGGCGAGCTGCTCACCTCCCGCGCCGTGATAGAGGCGCTGGCCAGCCAGTGCCGCGCCATCGACGGCATCCTGGACGTCATCAACAACATCGCCAACCAGACCAACCTGCTGGCCCTCAATGCGGCCATCGAAGCGGCCCGGGCAGGCGAGTCCGGTCGCGGCTTCTCGGTGGTGGCGGACGAAATCCGCACCCTGGCCATCAAGACCCAATCCTCCACCGGCGAGATCCAGCAGATGATAAGCCTCTTGCAGGCCAGCGCCGACGATGCCCAGCAGGCCATGGAGCAAGGGGAGCAGCTCTCCGCCAGTTGCCGCCTCAAGGCCGCCGCCACTGGCGATATCCTGCAACAGATAAGCGAACGCCTGTTGCAGGTGACCGCAGGCAGCAACCAGATAGCCCAGGCGGTGCAGGAGCAATCCCTGGTCACCCAGGACATCCACCACAGCGTGCTGGACATCAAGCGTCTGGCCGACGACTCCAGCCAGGGCAGCCGCCACGCCGTGCAGGGCATCATTGCCCTCGTGAAGCAGCTCGGGGATCTGGAGCGGCTGGTGCGCCAGTTCCAGCAGCATCCCGCCACCCGGCCAACCAGTGCCGCCCTGACCAGCGGCCAACCCCTGCTCGCCCGCTAAGCCTTCACGGAGGAAACCAGACCCAAAGACCGTGCGCTAACAATAAAAACGGGCCCCTGCCGTCACCGGCAGCGGGCCCCTCTTTTGAGTGGAGCATGGGCGTCTGAGCGGGTTTCAAATTCGAGTCCTCGACTGAACCCGCGGCTCTTTCGCCCCCTCCCAACCACCTGCTCGCCCGTGCCAGGCCACCCCTCTCGGCTGCACCGCATGGCACTCGGCAGGGCAATGACCTCGCTCACTCTCCCATCCATACACCGTGAATCGTGGGCCTTGAGCGGGAAAGCGGGAACGCGTTGCGCCTTGAGAGCCTTCTTATCCAACCTGACGCAGGCCCCGCTGTCCCCCCAATTTATTGATCTTGCCCGAGAAATCACCCGATCCCCCTTCCCTAACCAGCTCCGTTCGGTAACATGGCAATCGGGATCACCTCTTGTCGGAGTCAGCCATGAACCAGACCGGAGCCACAGGAAAAGTGCAGCAGGCTGGAGGCTGAAATTCAGGGGCGGTAGCGTGTTTTTTGCCGGTTGGTGCAGAGCGCAGCGGCGCCCAACAAACGAGCATGGTCACATGAACCAGAGTGGGATAAAGAGGGATGGGGTCGAACGGTAACTAAAAATAGGTGATGCAACCAAAGTCAGACTGGACTTCCAGCCACGTTGTATTGTTCCTGATGAGGTTGATGTCCCTCTCGGTTTTGGCGTTGAAATTCTATTTTCTGCTGCACACATGATCGATATTGAACGACCACCTCAAGAGTATATTGATTGGCAATGAGGTCAAAAGCCAGAGGGAACCTGGTCACGAAACGGATGCACAATCGATGGGTAAAAAGAAACTTTCATCGCTCGGTGTTTTCAGCCCCATTGACCTAAATGGTTATTTTTGTTGCCGCAGAGTTTAGCGGTTATATGTTATCAGCCCCTTGATGGGCATTACTATTCACAAGGACGTGTCATGAAAAAATCCTCTATTGGTGCTGTTTTTTTACTTAGTTCAAGTGCGCTAGCCAACCCATATAAAAGTGAATTTGTTGATGTGGCATTTCAAATACAAGAAGGAAAAAATACATTTCAACTGGTCTGTCAACCCAAGCTCACCATGGGGGAGCTGCCCAAAAAATGGGTTGATACGTGCAATCAGATTGGCAAGAAGTTTTTGGAGTTGGCTGTCGAAAGCGGAATAAAGGTCGACCCCATTGACAACGCGTTTGGTTTGGCTGGTGAACTTGCTCAAAAAATGTCGAGTGACTTGCCAGAGAATGTTGTCCCCACACAAATTATTAGCCGTGAATTTGGTGGTTAATCACTGATAACAGGGTGCGAGAACCAATAAAAGCCGGGCTGGGGCGGTTTTCACTACGCTTCCTCAGCCCTTTTTCCATTCAAGAGGAATGAAGGTTTCAGCACTTATTAACGTACTGCCTCTATCATGACTCTCAGGGAATAATATGCAAGTCCGCGCAATATCTTTACTCTTGCTCATTTTTTCCTGCTCGGTAAGCGCAACAGCGATCATGACTCGCACAGTTAGCAGAGATGATGGTTCGTTTATTTCCTATTATCTTGTCCAACATGCCCATGACACAGATACACTGCTGTTGATCCTGCAAGGCTCTGATTGCAATAGCGTGCTTAACATAGACTCCATACTCACCGAGTATAAAAATGTCTGGCCAGAAGCTGATGTGTTGCTAATCGAAAAGTACGGCATCAATCGCAAGTTAAAATACAGTACCGACCCGGCACGCAAGGACTGCCCTGCTCAATACTTTGAAAAGGACAATCCTGCGCAGCGAGTCGCGGATATCAACACTGTGCTCGATATCGTTCGAAAAGACGGGCAATACAAAAAGCTCATCCAATTGGGCGGCAGTGAAGGTGCCGTTATCGCCAACCTGGTGAGCGCAGATATTGACTCTATCGATGCCACCATCGCCTTTAATGGCGGTGGCCGCTGGTTTATCGATGACGTTTCACACAGCATCGAGGTAAAGCATAAAAACCCCGAAGCGGCGAGAAAAGAGGTCGATGACTTTAAAGAGTTTGCCGAGCATGTTCTTCACAGCAAACCCTTTGAGCTTGAGGTGAGCGGACATGGTTATCATTGGTGGCAGCAGATGCTCTCCCTCGATCAGCTTGATACCCTGCAAAACGTAAAATCTCCTTTGCTGATCGTTCAGGGAGGGAGAGACACGTCGGTATCACCGCAAAAAACAGATGAATTGTGGCAGCGCCTTAAAGACCTAGGGAAAAACAATATTGAATATCGGCGTTACGAAAAACTCGATCATGGATTGAAGGACAGTGACGGGAAAAACCTGCGTAAAGAGGTCGTTAGCGATATGAATATGTGGTTAAAGTCGAAGCTAGGGAAGGTGCGAATAAGTCATATGGCACGAGAGCATTTACTGGTAACCCATTGATATTAAATGACTAAAATTTTCATTTTTTGTTCTTGGGATACTTGTTCGCACTTTCCATAGCGAAAAGAATAATCCAAGCGAGTAAGTCACTATATCAGAGATAGTCGAATAAGATTATAATTTAAATTAATACTTCTATTTATTGAGCAGAGTTTCATGGAAGGCTAGATTGTCAAATCCGTACCGCTTTCCATCTAATTACCAGTATATTCACATACAAACCAAGAGTTATATATGATACGAGATACTTTAGACATCGGTGAAGTAAGAGCTAATAACCTAAAAAGTATAAATATACTACTAGGGAGAAATGGTGCCGGTAAAAGTAGGTTTCTTCGAGCAATAGACCAATACTTTATGGGAAACAGTGAGTTTAACGTGAGGTATATAAGCCCAGAGCGCGCAGGTGTTTTCAAGCGAGATGGAAACATTATGACCAACATGGAAAGTGATCCAAACTGGATTGGCTATGCGCGAAGAATGAATCAAGCTGCTAACTTTAAGGCAGCTTCTGCAAACCTACTTAGGGAGGTTGAAACAGCATATTTAAGAAAACTGCAGGACAACCCTGAAATAAGGCTTAATCAAACTAAGAACTTTCGCACAGAGCGATTAGACTCTATTAACAGATTACTTTCAAATCTGGAAATTTGCCAGGAGGGCTCGAACTTTGTATTTAGAAATATTAATGGTGAAGAAGTTCAGCCAGATCAAATCAGTAGCGGAGAGT
>NZ_JAGKRK010000022.1:0-102431 GCF_017939325.1 Aeromonas sp. MaB10011B
CAGGTTATCAGTGATGCAGATGGCGTGATGTTGTAGGGCCGCTCAGGCTGATTCCATTTTCTGTTGTGTCGCGGGCATGGGGTGCACAAAAGAAAAGGGGACAGCAGATGCTGTCCCCTCAAGTCATTTCGTCCATTCCCTGAACTGCCATGCTCCCTGCAATCCTTGACGCTATCCTTTCCTTTGGAAATTCCCCTTCCCAATCCGTTGGGGTATCCTGTGGCCTTCCTAGCCTGGCAATCTGTCCTGATTGCTTCACCCTCTCCTTCCTGGAGGTGTCCATTACCACATCCCGTGGTGTTCCTGCGTCATCCTGACTGATAACCATCCTGGCTATCACGCTTCATCTTGAAGCTGTTCCTGACCGCGTCTTGCGGTGTCCTTTCATCCTTGATGAGCGACAATCCGTGCCACTCAACCTCATCCCGAGGTATCCAACTACCGCATCCTGCGGTTGTCCTGTCGATCCTTGTGATAACCATCCTGGCTATCAACCCCATCCCGAGGTGTTCCTTGCCCACATCCTGCAGGCTATTCCTTGTTTATGCGCTGTTTCTGCATCCTGCCGAATCAGCTCGTCCTTGTGAGACCCATACTAAGGCAATTACGGGCTCGAACAAGGTGTGCATTCGGCTTGGGTTCCGTGACATGCGGTGCAGAAATGGGCTTGTGTGGAATATTATCTACGTTTATCAGTTACTTAGATAGTTTCCATGGAAAGCATACCCAGTGCGGGATGGCTTCACGTACGGTTCAACACTGAGGGGTCTTACAGGGGGAATGGCAGATCTCTTACAAGCAGAAATCGGTAGGAAAACGATGGTACAGCCGCTTCAATCAGGGGTGTAAGAGTTCAAAATTAATTGAATACTTATGCTTTAAAAGTAGACAAAAGCCGAGATAAATCTCGGCTTTGTATTGTCTGCTGGTTTCTTTAGCTGACCCTTGTCCCAGGAGTCGGGTAGGCCTTGCGCAGTGATTCGGGTGCAAGTACCTCCAGGTTGCCGCTCATGTTGTTCAGCCAGGAGCGGAACTCGGGCGTATCTTGCACTTCGGTCTCCACCACCACGCTGCGCTTGTCGTAACGGGTCATACGCGGGTTATGTCCCGGGATTTGTCCATCGATCAGTGTCGGGCAGTTGGCATCGATGCGCCCGACGAAGCGGATCGGACCGCTGACGTCCTGATAACCCTGGTCGCGGATCAGCTTCTGGATATTGAAGTCCTTCGGCTGGGTCGCGCTGAAGTTGGTCAACTCCACGTTCTTGATGTGATCGAACGGAATGCCGTAGACCTTGGGATCCAGCTCGGACAGGGTACAGAGCAGGATGGGGCCATCGGGCTGGTTCAGGATGCCGAGGGGATTGATGCGGTCATAGCAGAGCCAGACAGTACGCTCCTTGATGACACGCTGGATCTCGGCGCTGAACTTGCGGCCACGCCAGAGGGCGTCGCGGATCAGGGTGCTGCGGCGGATCTCCGGATTGCCGGCGAAGGGGCGAGGTGACTGGTGCACGCTCTCCAGCCAGCGCTCGGCCAGTTCGCTCTGGCTGTCGCGGATCACCTGACCAGCCTTGTCGATCAGCGGGTTCAATTCGGTCAGCACGCTTGCCGGCAACAGTTGGCTCGCCTGGTCGCTCCAGGTTTTCAGGGCCACTGCCAGCGAGAGCGGCATGATGTTGGCAAAGTCATTGAGACCATGGCGCTCGAAGCACCAGCCATGAGGCTTGCTGCGCTCATCGGAGGTGAGGTCGAACAGTCCCATGCCGGACATCTCTTCCAGGTCCCGTTGCACGGTACGGAGACTGACGTGAATGCCTTCCTCTTCCAGTTTTACCTGGAGTTGGCTGGCGGTCAGCTTGTAAGGGCGGTGCGGGATGCAACGCGCCAAGGTCAGTTGTCGTAACAGCTTCTTACTCATGGTGCATGCCTTCACTGGTTTAGCGTTGAGTGTATCCTAGCCATGGCCTGCGACAGTCTATGTCGCAAGTTTTACTGCGACAACTGTCGCCATTTTCATACATGAAGAACCAAGCTGTTGATAAATAAGATAAAATAACAAGTTAAAGGGGTTGTTTGACCCTTTTTTTATTGAAAACAAGCCTTGCGAGAATGCTCGCGACCTGGGTGACTGGAAGGAAATGGAAGCAATATGGAGGGGGAGGTGGGAAGGAGGTGAGGGACGGGCCCCCACCTCGACACGTCGTTACGCCAGCCAGGACCAGGCTGATTTGGTGATGGCTGCGCCCACCATGTAGCCGAATACTGCGAGAGCGGCCACTCCGGCCACCAGCTTCTGGCCGCGGGCAGGACGCTTGAGCGCCATGACGCCCAGGCCGATGTAGATCACCAGGGCAATCAGCTTGGCCATCAACCAGGGCTGCTGGCCAGGGCTCATCTGCAGGGTCACCGCCAGCAGCACACCAAACAGCAGCAGGAAGGTGTCGTTGATGTGGGGTAGCACCTTCAGCCATTTCTGTTGCAGCCGCCCGCTGCCCGCCAGCGCCAGGCTCCAGCGGTAGAGGAAGAGCAGCAGGCTGACCAGGGCCAGGGTCATGTGAAGGTGTTTGAGCATGGGGTAATAGGCAATCATGTTGCTTCCTTGTCGTTGTCGGGCAGACCGCTGTTCCATTGATGGGCGTGGGTACGCTCCTGTCCTTCCTGATCGTCTTGCAGCAGGTCGGAGAGGATGTCGCGGTATTGCAGGCTCTTGTTGATATAGGTGTGCTCGTCGTCCAGGTAGTTGACCTGTTCCCGCAGCAGCCGGTTGTCATACTGCTTGAACATCTGCCCCGCACGCCAGGCCTGATTGGCCCTGAATCCCAAGAGGGTGAGTGCTTCTACCCCAAGATCCACGGCCGACCCCAGGGTTTCGCGGTGCACGCTGTCTATCCCGTGGCGCAGGATCTCGTGGGCATGGGGTCTGTCCTGGGCACGGGCCAGTATTCTGAGGTGCGGGAAGTGCTTTTTCACCATCTCGATCACTTCGAGGGAGGTGGCCGGGTCATTGAGGGAGAGCACCAGCAGTTTGGCCTTGTGGGCGCCGGCCGCGTGCAGCAGGTCGAGTCGGCTGGCATCCCCATAAAACACCTGGTAGCCGTACTTTCTCAGCATCTCTATCTGGCTGGCATCCTGCTCCAGGATGGTGGTGCCAATACCATGGCCGTGGAGCAGGCGCCCCACTATCTGACCGAAGCGACCGAAGCCGGCGATGATGACCGGGTGTTCCACCAGCTCGGGCTGTTCATGTTCGGGGGTGTCACTCTGGTTGCGGTAGTCGAACCAGGGCTGGATCACCCGATCGTTGAGGATAAGCAGCAGCGGTGTCAGCGCCATGGAGAGGGCGACGACCAGAGTCAGCAGTGAGATGGTGCTGCCCGGCAGTACCTTGTTCTGGGCGGCGAACGAGAACAGCACGAAGGCGAACTCCCCGCCTTGGGCCAGGGCCAGGGCGAAGGTCCAGCGCTGGTTAGGGGAGAGGCGAATGACAAAGCCGAGCCCCATCAGCACCAGCCACTTGAGCACCATCAGACCGATCACCAGTGCCGGGATCAACAGGGGATGGGCGGCAAAGAGGCTGAAGTCGATGCCGGCACCCACCGACATGAAGAAGAGGCCGAGCAGCAGCCCCTTGAACGGCTCTATGTCTGCTTCCAGCTCGTGGCGGTATTCGCTGTCCGCCAGCACCACGCCGGCGAGGAAGGAGCCGAGGGCGGGGGAGAGACCGACGGATTCCATCAGCACGGCGATGGCGATCACCAGCAGCAGGGCGGCAGCGACGAAGATCTCCCGCATGTGGGACTGGGCGATGGCGCGAAACACCGGCCGCATCAGGTAATGGCCACCCAGCACGATGCCGGCGATGGCGGCCACCACCAGCAGGCCGTGCTGCCAGCCTGCCAGCTCCGAACTGCCGCTGCTGGCGACCGGCGCGATGGCCAGCAGCGGCAGGATCGCCAGGATGGGGATGACGGCGATGTCCTGGAACAGCAACACCGCAAACGCGGAGCGGCCGCTCTCGCTCTGCATCAGTTTGCGCTCCTGCAGGCTCTGCAGCACGATGGCGGTGGAGGAGAGCGCAAGAATAAGACCGATGGCGAGCCCCTGCTGCCAGGGCAGACCCAAAAGATAACCCACCCCGGTCAGGGCGACACTGGTGAGCAGCACCTGCAGACCACCGGTGCCGAGGATGGGCCCTTTCAGTTGCCACAACAGGGCCGGGCGCAGCTCCAGACCGACCAGAAACAGCATCAGCACCACCCCGAACTCGGCGAAGTGCATCACGTCTTTCTGCTCGCCCACCAGACCAAGCAGGAAGGGACCTATGATGATCCCCGCCAGCAGGTAGCCAAGGACAGAGCCCAGCCCCCACCGCTTGGCCAGCGGGACGGCGATCACCGCCGCCGAGAGGTAGATCAGGGCGTCAAACAGCAATCCATGTCCCATCAGCGGCTCCTCCTTAACATGATGAATGCCGGTGAGGGCTGGCCGGGCATGCGCCCGGATCGAGTGTGTGTCATGGGAGTACCCCCAGCAGATCGCGCAGATAGGGGCTCTCGGCCAGCTGGGCCGGGGTCAGCTGCTCGTCACGCAGGGCGCACAGCAGTTGGCGATAGTCCTGGCCGCAGCGGCGCAGCGCCTCGGGATCCTCGAGTTTGTGGAAGGAGTGCAGCACGAAAGGGGGCAGCCAGCGCATGCCGCACAGCTGTGCGGTCTGCTGGAAGGGGAGCAGGAAGTCGAGCAGCGGGCGCTGGTTGTAGCCGGCGCGGCAGTAGGACTCCGGGCCGCCCCCCGTGGTGATGGCGCTGAGCCACTGCTTGCCGCTGAGGGCGTGGGCCTCGGGGCCGTAGGCATAGCCGTACTCCAGCACCAGGTCCATCCACTCTTTCATGATGGCCGGGCAGGAGTACCAGTAGAAGGGGTGCTGGAAGACGATGATGTCGTGCTCCGCCAGCAGGGCCTGTTCCCGTTTCACGTTGATGAACATATCCGGATAGCGCTGGCAGAGATCGTGCAGGGTGATCCCCTCCAGCCCCTCGATGGCGTGCAGGAGTTGCTTGTTGGCCCGGGAACTCTGCAGCGCCGGGTGTGAAAAGATGACCAGAATGCGTTTCATGTGATTCCTGAAGAGGGTCTGCTGCCGGCACATGCGACAGATTGTGAGCTGAAACGTTATCAAGAAGCTCCCTGGCCCGCCAGTTCCGGGATCAGTGCGCGCAGCGCCGGATTCAGGGTCTGGTGGGCGGGGTAGCAGAGGCCGATGCGGCGGAACATCCGGGGGCCGCTCACGGGCAGGGTGCACAGGCCCGCTTCGTCCTCCACCAGCCCGTCGGGCAGGAAGCTGATGCCCACACCGGCCAGCACCAGCGCCATCACCAGCCCTTTGCTCTCGGCCTTGGCCACCAGATTGAGGGTGAGCCGGTCACAGGCCAGCAGGCCTATGGTTTGCTGATGGGCTTCGCAGGGTGGGCACTCAATGAAATCATGGTGTTGCAACTCAGCCAGCTCGATACGCGCCCTGCCCGCAAGAGGGTGTCCCCTGGGAACGCACAGCACGTACTCCTCTTCCCAGAGCGGCAGGAAGATCTCGTCCTCCCGGCGCAGGGCATCCAGGGTCAGCCGGCAGTCGGCCGGGGTGCCGTAATCGGAGAGGGTGAGATCCAGCTCGGGCAGCACCCCCTGCACCCGCCGAAGCAATCCCGCCAGCCGACGGCGGCTGAGGTCGGGCATGATGGCCATGTTGAGTCTCGCACGCGTCGCCTTCTGGCGAAACAGAGTCGGCAGGCGACGCGCCTCTTCCACCAGCTTGACGGCGTGGGGATAGAGATAGTGGGCCGGATCCTTCGCTTCCACCCCCTTCTTGCCCCGGATGAAGAGGCTGTCCCCCAGGCTCTCTTCAAGCTGGCGAAGGCCGGCGGAGAGGGAGGGTTGGCTCACGTGGCAGCGGGCTGCCGCCGCCGTGATGTTCTTCTCTTCATAGATGGCGATGAAGAAGCGCAGCAATCTCAGGTCCAGCATGGGGATACCATAGTTAATTCAGATGATAACCAGCGGAAAACTATATTTATCGCCGATGGATGTAGCGACTATAGTGACTGGGTCCCGTGCTGGCCAGCCCTTGTTTGACGCCCATTTCAACGCATCAGAAGGAAAACTCCATGTCCAAGTCCCTCGTGGTGATCACCGGCGCGTCCGCCGGGATCGGTGCCGCCATTGCCCGCGCCTTCTCCGCCGCCGGCCATCCGCTGCTGTTGCTGGCCCGCCGGGTCGAGCCCATGCAGGCGCTGAACCTGCCCGATACCCTCTGCATCGGGGTCGATGTCACCGACACCGCCGCCATGAAGGCCGCCGTGGCGCAGGCGGAGGCGCAATTCGGCCCGGTGGGATGTCTGGTCAACAATGCCGGCGTCATGCTGCTGGGACAGGCCGACGTGCAGGATCCCGCCGAGTGGCAGCAGATGCTCAACATCAACGTGATGGGGGTTCTGAATGGCGTGCATGCGGTACTGGCCGGCATGAAGGCCCGCCGCAGCGGCACCATCATCAACATCAGCTCCATCGCCGGTCGCAAGACCTTCCCGAACCATGCCGCTTACTGCGCCACCAAGTTCGCCGTTCACGCCCTGACCGAAAATATCCGGGAAGAGGTGGCCGATGTCGGCGTGCGGATGGTGACCATCGCTCCGGGCGCGGTGGAGACCGAGCTGCTCAGCCACACCACGGACGAGCGCATCAAGGCGGGCTATCACGACTGGAAGGATCAGATGGGAGGCGTCATTGCACCCGAGGTGATCGCCGACGCCGTGCTCTACGCCTGGCACCAGCCGGCCAACGTCTGCGTGCGGGAGATCGTGCTGGCAGCCACCCGTCAGCAACCCTGATGCAAACGGGGGAGGGGTTGACCCTCCCCCTGGGCCAAGGGTTACCATAGGCCCTCTTTCGTCATTGAGTCGTCTCATGGTCCTGACCCGTCGCCAACTCGCTCGCGCCCGCCGCTGGCTCCCCCTGTGGAGTCTGGTGCTGGTGCTGATGTCGTTTGGCAGCCGTGCGGCCACCGATCTCTGTACCCTGACGCCCCATTGCAGCCAGAGCGAGCGTACCCTGGAAAAAGCCATGCCCTGCGGCAGCTTCACCTCGGCGCTCGCCATGACGGTGCTCACCAGCGACAGCCTGACGGTTGCCCGGCTTGAGCCCGACAGGCCGACATACCTCTCTCCCTCTCTGTTCATGCCGGAGGCTCCCCTGGAGCGTCTCGAGCGTCCGCCCCGTCACCACGGCTGAGTCGAGTTTCCCTTTCCGGGCATTTCTTCTTAACCGAGGTGAGATATGTACAAGTCCCTGTTACTGGCCGTGCTGGCCGGTACCATCAGTTTTTCTGCTCTGGCAACCGGGCAGATGACCGTCTACAAGTCCCAGTATTGCGGTTGCTGCAAGACCTGGATCAAGCACATGGAAGAGAACGGCTTTGAGGTCAAGGTCGTGGAAACCGAGCAGCTTGACCCGATCAAGCAGCAGCATGGCATCACCCCGCAGCTGGCCTCCTGCCACACCGGGGTGGTGAATGGCTATGTGGTGGAGGGGCATGTGCCCGCTGCCGACGTGCAGAAGCTGCTAAAGGAAAAACCGGCGATCCGCGGTCTGACCATTCCGGGGATGCCCCAGAGTGCGCCGGGCATGGATATTCCGGGTCAGCCCTATCAGGTGCTGAGCATCAGTGACGAGGGCGCGACCAAAGTCTGGTCGAGCTACCCCGGCTGATGGATGCTGACCGTGAGCAGACACACTTCCATCATGTGAGGCACACCTGAGCGAACCCGTGTCGCCCACGGTCAGGGAGGAGGGCCGCCATCGCGAGATGGCGGCCCTTTTTCGTCGATTTGGGGGGGAATGTCCGGGGAGCCCTTGCAACCCCGGGCGACAAGGGGCAGATTGATCGCCAATTTTTATTTTCTCAGGGACGCTTTTCCCACTGCCTGCCGGTGTGCCGTCTGGATGCGTGCAGCACCAGCGGGAGGGGCGGCCCTGTGACAGCGCAAAGGATGCGACATGTTCACCTTTTCCCGGGGGTTGCTGCTGGCTTGCCTGCTTGCTGCGCCCTGTTCCCATGCCAACGAAGAGTCCGCCATGCCTACAAGCGATACTTCCACCCAGCCTGTCATTGTCCCCCCGGTGGCTGCCAAGCACCCCCATACCCTGAAAAAACACGGGGACACACGAGTCGACAACTACTACTGGCTGCGTGACGACGAGCGGCAGAAGCCCGAGGTGCTGGACTATCTCAAGGCCGAGAATGCCTACACCGAGGCCATGCTTGCACCGATCAAGCCGCTGCGCGAGCAGCTCTACAAGGAGATGGTGGCCCGTATTCCCCAGCAGGACGAGTCTGTCCCCTATGTGAAGAACGGCTACCGCTATCAGACCCGTTACGAGCCGGGCAAGGAGTATGCCATCTACTCCCGCAGCAAGGTGGAAGGGGACGGGGCGCCCGCCCTGCTGCTGGATGGCAACCAGCGCGCCGAAGGCCACGAGTTCTATGCCCTGGGGGCGCTCGAGGTGAGCCGCAACAACCGCTGGCTGGCGGTGGCGGAAGATTATCTCTCCCGCCGTCAATACAGGATCCAGTTCCTCGATCTGGAGAGCGGCGCCTGGGCCGCCGACACCCTCGAGAACACCTCAGGCAACCTGGTGTGGGCCAACGACAGCAAGACGGTCTTCTACGTGCGCAAGCACCCCAAGACCCTGCTGCCCTACCAGGTCTATCGCCACGAGCTGGGCACGGACCCCGCGAAGGATACCCTGGTCTACGAGGAGAAGGACGACTCCTTCTATGTGAGCCTCTACGCCACCACCTCGGAAGATTTCATCGTCATCTCCCTCTCCAGCACCACCACCAGCGAGGCGCGCCTCATCGATGCCAATGTGCCGGGTCAGACGCCACGCCTGTTCCTGCCCCGCCAGGTGGATCACGAATACAGCCTGGATCACTACCGCGGCCGCTTCTATGTGCGCTCCAACAAGGACGGCAAGAACTTCGGCCTCTATGAGACCAAGGAGAGCCCGGTGGATCGCTGGAAGGCGGTGATCGCCCCCAATCCGGACGTGCTGCTGGAGAGCTATGCCCTGTTCAGGGACTGGCTGGTGCTGGAGGAGCGCAGCCAGGGGTTGACCCGGTTGCGTCAGGTCAACTGGCAGAGCGGCGAACAGAAGGAGATCGCCTTCGACGATCCCGCCTATGTCACCTGGCTTGCCTACAACCCGGAGCCGGACACCAGCGCCCTGCGCTATGGCTACTCCTCCATGACCACGCCGTCCTCCACCTATGAGCTCGACATGGACAGCGGCAAGCGGACTCTGCTCAAGCAGCAGCCGGTGGCGGGCTTCGTGCCTGCGCAATATGCCAGCGAGCGGCTCTGGATCACCGCCCGTGACGGCGTGGCCGTGCCGGTGTCGCTGGTCTATCGCAAGGACAAGTTCAAGAAGGCAGGGGGCGGTGCAGGCACCAATCCCCTGCTGGTCTACGGCTATGGCTCCTACGGCGCCAGCATGGACCCGGACTTCAGCAGCTCACGCCTGAGCCTGCTGGACCGGGGCTTCGTCTACGCCATCGCCCATATCCGGGGTGGCGAGGAGCTGGGCCGCACCTGGTATGAAGAGGGCAAGCTGCTCAAGAAGCAGAACACCTTCAACGACTTCATCGACGTGACCGAGGCGCTGGTGGCGCAAGGCTACGGTGCCAGGGATCAGGTCTATGCCATGGGAGGCAGCGCCGGCGGCCTGCTGATGGGGGCCGTCATCAACCAGGCGCCCCAGCTCTATCGCGGCGTGGTGGCTCAGGTGCCCTTCGTCGACGTGGTCACCACCATGCTGGACGAGTCCATTCCCCTCACCACAGGGGAGTATGACGAGTGGGGCAACCCGAACCAGAAGCGCTACTACGACTACATGAAGGCCTACAGCCCCTACGATCAGGTCAAGGCCCAGGCCTATCCGAATCTGCTGGTGACCACGGGGTTGCACGACTCCCAGGTGCAGTACTGGGAGCCAGCCAAGTGGGTGGCCAAGCTGCGTGAGTTGAAGACGGATGACAACCAGTTGCTGCTCAGTACCGACATGGAGGCCGGTCACGGCGGCAAGTCGGGCCGTTTCAAGGCCTATGAGGACATCGCCCTGGAGTTCGCCTTCATTCTGGAGCTGGCCGGCAGCAAGGCGTGATGGCCGGGCCCAAATGAAATCAGCTTGTTACCAAACCTCGTTCCGGCAGCCCCGGATCGGGGTTTTTGCATCTTGGCGACAAAAGCGTCATTAACGTCGTGTTTATGCTGTTCAGTAAGTACTTCGCAATATAACGGACCAGGTTTCTAATCCTTGCCAGTCAAGGGTTGCGAAAGAATCTGGGCGTGCTTTTTATTGCTTCCCTTTGATAGTTCATGTAATTAATCTGCCCTTGAGAAATGAATGATCCGCTTCAAACTTCTCGCTATTTAAATCCGCCATTTTGCTGTTTTGTTTGATTTATGTTGGTGTTATGTGCTTAATCGGAGCGTTAATGCTTTTGAACTGACCCGTTTCTGGTCAGATCACCTCCGATCGGCATGACGCTGATTATCTCACCGCAGGATGATGGTGGCTTCTGGAAGGGCGCGTGCCGCTCGACCATTTCCTCGTACGAGGTCGTATAGGCGAGCCCGGTCTTGATGCGGGTCTGTCTCATATTCTCCCGGGAAACGGGTGAAATAAATCAATGAAAAGGATGAAGAACATGAAAGGATTATCCTTGGCGTGCGCCTTGTCGGCGGCTCTGGTCGGTGTGTCGTTTGGTGGTCCGGTGCAAGCGCAGGAGCGCTTCGTGACCATAGGCACCGGCGGTCAGACCGGCGTCTACTACGTGGCGGGCCAGTCCATCTGCCGCTTCCTCAACCGCGGCGCCGCCGATCACCAGATCAAGTGCAACGCCCCGGCCAGTGGCGGCGGCGTTGCCAACGTCAACGGCATCCGCTCCGGCGAATTCAACTTCGGCATCATGCAGTCCGACCACCAGTACAAGGCGATGAAGGGCGTCGAGCCGTTCAAGGCCGAAGGTCCGATGGATGACATCCGCGCCGTCTTCTCCCTGCAGAGCGAAGTGTTCACCATCCTGGCCCGCAAGGACGCCAAGGTAGCCAGCTTCGACGACCTGAAGGGCAAGCGCGTCAACATCGGCAACCCGGGTTCCGGTCAGCGTGACACCTTCGAAGAGATCATGGGCGTGAAGGGCTGGGACAAGTCCGCCTTCAGCCTGGTCTCCGAACTGAAACCCGCCGAGCAGGCCTCTGCCCTGGGTGACAACAACATCGACGCCATGAGCTACTTCGTCGGCCACCCGAACGGCGCCATCCAGGAAGCCTCCACCACCACGGACACCGTGCTGGTACCGGTCACCGGCCTCGAGATCGACAAGCTGCTGGCCGAGAAGAGCTACTACAGCAAGGCCGAGATCCCGGGTGGTCTCTACAAGGGCAGCCCGAACCCGACCCCGTCCATCGGTGGCAAGGCGGTGCTCTCCACCAGCGCCAAGGCCGATCCGGAAGTGGTCTACCAGCTGGTCAAGTCCGTGTTCGACAACCTGGACCGCTTCAAGCGCCTGCACCCGGCCTTCGCGGATCTGAAGGAAGCCGACATGATCAAGGTGGGTCTCTCCGCTCCGCTGCATGAAGGCGCTGTGCGTTACTACAAGGAACGTGGCTGGATGTAATCCGGCTGCGTCTTCGGATGTGCCCCGGACTCGCTCCTCCTTCGGGGGAGCGAGTCTCATTTATTGCAGTACCTACAGAGTCACACTATGCAGCAAACACAACAACAAGAGGCGTTCTCGGCCGAGGAGCTGATCGCCCAGGACGTCGGCGCCAGGCTGCCCGTCGGCCCCATGAGCTGGATCATCGCGGGTCTTGCGCTGATCTGGTCCCTGTTCCAGCTCTGGATTGCCTCGCCGCTGCCCTTCTCCCTCGGCATCGGCGTCCTCAACGACACTGAAACACGCTCGATTCACCTGGCTTTCGCCATCCTGCTCGCCTACCTGGTGTTCCCCGCCATGCGCAGCTCACCGCGAGACAGGGTTCCCCTTGCCGACATCGCCCTCGGCCTCGTCGGTGCCGCCGTCGCCAGCTATCTGTTCGTCATGTACCAGGAGCTTGCCCAGCGTCCCGGCAACCTGACCACCATGGACTTCGCGGTGGCCTGCGTCGGCATTCCGCTCCTGCTGGAAGCGGCCCGCCGCGCCCTGGGCCCGGCCCTGGCGGTCATCGCCATCGTCTTCCTGGCCTACAGCCTGGCCGGTCCCTGGATGCCTTCCCTGCTGGCCCACCGCGGGGTGAGCCTGCATGCGCTGGCCAACCACCAGTGGATCACCACCGAAGGGGTGTTCGGCATCGCCCTCGGGGTCTCCACCAGCTTCGTCTTCCTGTTCGTGCTGTTTGGCGCCCTGCTCGAGCGTGCCGGTGCGGGCCATTACTTCATCCAGCTCGCTTTCAGCCTGCTGGGTCACCTGCGCGGCGGCCCGGCCAAGGCGGCCGTGGTCGCCTCGGCCCTGACCGGCGTCATCTCCGGCTCCTCCATCGCCAACGTGGTGACCACGGGCACCTTCACCATCCCCATGATGAAACGGGTCGGTTTCTCCAAGGAGAAGGCCGGCGCGGTGGAAGTGGCCTCCTCGGTCAACGGCCAGATCATGCCGCCGGTCATGGGGGCTGCTGCCTTCCTGATGGTGGAGTACGTGGGCATCCCCTATGTGGAGATCATCAAGCACGCCTTCCTGCCGGCGGCCATCTCCTACATCGCCCTGCTCTACATCGTGCACCTCGAGGCGCTCAAGCTCGGGATGCAGCCCATAGGCAACCGTCAGCCGCGCCCCTGGCTGCGTCGCCTGACCGGCTTCGCCTTCGGTGCCGCCCTCATCAGCGGCCTCTCCATGGCGGTCTACTACGGTCTGGGCTGGCTCAAGCCGGTACTGGGTGACTATGCCCTGCCGGGGATCAGCGTGCTGCTGGCCGTCGCCTACCTGGGACTGCTGAAGATCGCCGCGAGCAACGCGCCGCTGCCGGCGGAAGACCCGGACAAGCCACTGGACGAGCTGCCCGAGACCCGCGCCGTGCTGCTCTCCGGCCTGCACTTCCTCCTGCCCGTGGTGGTGCTGGTGTGGTGTCTGATGGTGGAGCGCCTCTCCCCCGGCCTGTCGGCCTTCTGGGGTTCGGTGATGCTCATCATCATCCTGCTGACCCAGCGACCGCTGCTGAACTGGCTGCGCACCGACGGCAAGCATGACTACGGCTCCTTCACCGATGGCGTAGTGGACCTGCGCGAGGGGCTGATTGCCGGTGCTCGTAACATGATCGGCATCGGCATTGCCACCGCCACTGCCGGCATCATCGTCGGGGCCGTCTCCCAGACCGGCGTCGGCCTGGTGCTGGCGGATCTGGTGGAGTTCCTCTCCATGGGCAACCTGCTGCTCATGCTGATCCTCACCGCGCTGCTGAGCCTCATCCTCGGCATGGGGCTGCCGACCACTGCCAACTACATCGTGGTATCGAGCCTGCTGGCGCCGGTGATCGTCACCCTGGGTCAGCAGAACGGCCTCATCGTGCCGCTCATCGCGGTGCACCTGTTCGTCTTCTACTTCGGCATCATGGCGGACGTGACCCCGCCGGTGGGGCTGGCCTCGTTCGCCGCGGCCGCCGTCTCCAAGGGCGACCCCATCAAGACCGGGATCACGGCGTTCTACTACAGCCTGCGTACCGCGGCGCTGCCCTTCCTGTTCATCTTCAACACGGATCTGCTGCTGATCGACGTGGACTTCGCCCACGGCGTACTGATCTTCTTCGTGGCCACCATCGCCATGCTGATCTTCGCTGCCGCCACCCAGGGCTTCTTCCTGGTGAAGAGCCGCTGGTACGAGAGCGTGCTGCTGCTGCTGGTGGCCTTCACCCTGTTCCGTCCTGGCTTCTGGATGGATCTGCTGCACGACCCGTATCGCGACACCGCCCCGGCCGAGCTGGTCCAGACCATGGGGCAGGTGGAGGCCGAGAGCACCCTGCGCCTGCGCATGGAAGGGGAAGATGCGGTGGGCAAGTTGCGCCGCTTCACCGTGCTGCTGCCGGTGCCGGAGGGCGCCAGTGGCGAGGATCGTCTGGCCAAGCTGGGGATCCAGACCTATGAGCAGGAGGGCAAGATCCTGATCGACACCGTCACCTTCGGCAGCCAGGCCGCCGATCTGGGGCTGGAGATGGATCAGCAGATCCTGAGCGTCAAGGCGCCTACCGAGCGCTGGCCCAAGGAGCTGATGTGGCTGCCGGGCTTCCTGCTGTTCGGGGCCGTGGTCTGGCTGCAACGCCGCCGGGTCGCTCGACCCTGACCATCACCCAATAAAAAACGGCGCCTTCGGGCGCCGTTTTTTATGCTGGGCTGTGATGCCAGCCGCTTCGGGCCATCAGTCCAGGGCATCAGTTGGACTGGGTCTGCTTCTGTTTTTGCAGTTGGTCGAGGGTCTGCTGCTCCTGCGGGCTGAGGCCAAGCTGCTCGCAGGCCTGTTCAAAGCTGATGCCAAGATGGCACATCATGATGTCGATAGCGGGCAGGTAGTTGGTCATAGCGTCTTCCATGGTGATCCTCCAGAACTGTCTCTTATGCCCGAGGGCGGGGATGGGGGCAATTAGACTTTAGGTGTAGGGTGCCATCTGCTTCAGCCTCTGCCACTGGCCAGGGGAATTTGCTACTCTTGCGGGCACTAAAGAGGTTGCCGCCCCAGGGCGAGCAGCCGGTGAGGAGCAGGGCATGTTATTGAGTTTCTTGATCATCGCATCGGGCTGGTGGCACATCCGCGCGGCTTACGGCTCAGACTCCCGTCAGTTCTACATCAGCAAACCCCTGACCATGCTGTTCATCATCGCCCTGGCGTTTGGCTACCAGAGCGACGATCACAACGGCTCCCACGCCTGGATCCTGCTCGGTCTCTGCCTGTCGCTGGCGGGGGACGTGCTGCTGATGCTGCCACGGGATCGCTTCATCCAGGGGCTGGCGGCATTTTTTGTCGCTCACCTCTGCTACATCGTCGGTTTCGCCCAGGGGCCCCTGGTGCTCAAGCTGGTGGACGGCCTGCTGCTGTTGCTGGTGGCTGGCATGGTGTTCGGGCTCCTGTGGGGCCAGCTCGGCGAGATGAGGATCCCCGTCTTCTGCTACATGCTGGTGATCATCGCCATGGCCTGGGTGGCCGCCGGTGCCTGGCATGCCTCTCTCACTGCCGGCAGCGCCGCCGCCCTGGTGGGGGCGCTGATGTTCCTCTTCTCCGACAGCATGCTGGCGCTGGACAGATTCCGCCGCCCCTTCCCCCATGCCACGGCCTGGATCATGAGCAGCTACTTCGCGGCCCAGTTCCTGATCGCCGCCTCCCTGGCGGGCTGACCGGCGGGCAGCCATGAAAAACGGGCCTTCTGGCCCGTTTTGCTATGTGCTCCCCACCTTTCACGCTTCGACCGGTTCTGCGTCAGGGGCCCTCGGGGCCGGCTGCTTGAGCAGCAGCATCAGGGCGCTGGCGACGAGCAGGAAGATACCCATCACGTAGAACACCTGGTTGTAGGCCATGATGGCCGCCTCGCGGCTGATGGTGTTCGACAGCATGGCCCGGGCCTGCAACTGGGCCTGCTCCGGCCCGGCTCCCTGGGCCATCATGGTCTGGGCCAACTGCATCAGATAGGCCTGCCCCTCGATGCTGGTGGCGGCCAGGGTGCTGCCGATCTGGCTGACATGAGTCCGGGTGTCGTTGTCGATCAGGGTGGCGATGATGGCGATGCCGAAGGCGCCCCCCAGGTTGCGCAGCACGTTGAGCAGGGTCGAGGAGGAGGGGATCTCGTCCGGCGTCAGGCTGGCGGTCGCCACCAGGGAGAGGGGCACCATGATGAAGGGCTGCCCCAGGGCCCGCACGATGAGGGACTGGATCAGCTGGGGCCCGGCGTAGTCGGCATTCATGTTCACGTTCATGAAGCAGCTGATGGCGAAGACCAGAAAGCCGAAGCTCACCAGATAGCGCGGATCTATCTTGTGGGTCAGCTTGGGCACCAGGGGGAGCACCAGCAACTGGGGCAACCCCATCCACATCAGTACTTCACCGATTTCCAGGGCGTTGTAATTGTGGATCTGGGTCATGTAGAGGGGCAGCACATAGATGGAGCCCATCAACCCCATACCGAGCACCAGGTAGGCGAAGCAGGCCAGGGCGAAGCGCGGGTTGTGCAGCAGCCGCAGGTTGACCAGGGGGTGGCGGCGCAGCAACTGGCTGATGACGAAGAACACCAGGGCCACCACCGAGATGACGGTGAGCCGCACGATGAAGCTCGAGCCGAACCAGTCCTCCCGGTTGCCTTCTTCCAGCACCACCTCCAGGAGGCCGAGACCCACCGCCATGGTGAGGATACCGATGAGATCCACCCGCTTGATCACCTCCCAGTCCACCGGCTTCCTGTCCAGTCCGTGGGCCAGCATGGCCATCACCAGCAGGCCGGGCGGCACGTTCAGATAGAAGATGTAGTGCCAGGACATCTGCTCCGTCAGCCAGCCCCCCAGGGTCGGGCCGATGGCGGGGGCGAAGGTGGCGCACAGGCCGAACAGCGCCATGCCGGTGGCTCGCTTGTGCAGCGGCAGCAGGCTGACGATGAGGGAGAAGGCCATGGGGATCAGGGCCCCGCCGGTAAAGCCCTGCAGCGCCCGAAAGACGATCATGCTGGTGAGGTTCCAGCTGAACGAGCAGAGCACGGAGGCGACGATGAAGGCGCCCGTGGTCCACAGCAGGTAGCGCCGCACGCTCAGTCCCCGGCTCAGCCAGCCGCTCAGCGGAATGGCGATCATCTCCGCCACCAGATAGGAGGTGGAGATCCAGGAGCTCTCGCTCAGGGTGGCCGAGAGCGCCCCCTGAATGTCTTTCAGGGAGGCGTTGGTGATCTGGATGTCGAGGATGGCCATGAAGGCGCCGATGAGGCCCCCCATGACCGCGATCCAGTTGCGGCGTGGTATGGCGTCCATCAGTGGGCGGCCACCACGGGATCAGGGGTGCGGGTGTCGACGATCACCTCGGTGGAGAGGCCGGGCAGCAGCTTGCCCGCCAGGGCGCCCGGATCCGGGATACGGATCTTGACCGGTACCCGCTGCACGATTTTGGTGAAGTTGCCGGTGGCGTTCTCCGGCGGCAGCAGGGCGAACTTGGCGCCGGTGGCCGGAGAGAGGCTGTCGATGATCCCCTCGACCGGTTGATCCGGATAGGCATCCAGGATCACCTCCACCTTCTGGCCCGGCTGCATGTGCTGCAACTGGGTCTCCTTGAAGTTGGCCTCGACCCACACCTGGCTCAGTGGCACCAGGCTGGCCACCTGCATACCGGACTGGACGTAGAGCCCTTCCCGCAGGCTGCGCTTGCCGATGATGCCGTCAGCCGGGGCTCGCAGCTCGGTGTAGCCGAGTTCCAGCCTGGCTTGTTCAAGCTGGGCTTCGCTCAATGCCAGCCTGGCCTGGTTCTGCTTGGCTTCGGCATCCAGCACCAGCAGCCGCTCGCGGGCGGCCTGCAAGGCGGCTTTGGCCTCCAGTGCCTGGGCCTGGTTGACCTGCAAGCCGGCGCGCACCTCGTCCAGGCTGTCCTGGGAGCTGTAGTGACGCTCATTGAGCTGGCTGACCCGGCGCACCTGCTGCTGGGCCCGGACCTGCTCGGCATTGGCCGAGCTGACTTTTGCCTCGGCCTGGCGGATGAGGCTCAACTGCTGGATACGGGTGGCGGCGAGGTTATCCGCCGTCGCCTGGTTGAGGTGCAGATCGGCCTCGGCCTCCGCCACCTTTGTCCTGTACTCGCGGTCGTCGAGCCGGGCGATGAGCTGGCCGGCCTTCACCGCCTGGTTGTCGGTCACCAGTACTTCGCTGATGTAGCCGGAGAGCTTGGAACCGATGCCGGTCACCTCGCTTTGCAGGTAGGCGTTGTCGGTGCTCTCGAAGTAGCGGCCATGCAGATACCAGTAACCGGCAAACAGCAGGCCGAGCAGGGCTAGCACCAGGGCGGCCAGCAGGGGGATCTTCTTGTGTTGACTCATGATATTGGTTTTCCTGAACTGTGGCGGGCAGGCTAACATCGTGCAACTGTTTCGATTAGTATCCATTCATGAGATATACAGTTTCACTGGTGAAACAATGGACCTGAATGCTGCCTTAATCCTCGTTCGTATCGTCGACAAGGGCTCCTTTACCGCCGCTGCCCAGGAGCTGGGCATGACCAAGGCGACGGTGAGCCGCCGCATCGCCGAGCTGGAGCAGCGTCTCGGCGCACGGCTGCTCTATCGCTCCACCCGGCAGCTCACCCTGACGGAAGCCGGTGAACAATATTATCTACGCTGCAGCAAGGCGGTGGAGGAGCTGGCCCAGGCCGAGCTGATGCTCAGTGCCAGCCAGCAGGAGGTGACAGGGACCCTCAAGCTGGCGGTGCCCATCGAGACGGGACAGCTGGTGGTGGGGAGGCTGGTGGCGAACTTCCTGCAAGCCTATCCGGGCATGAAGGTGGAGCTGGAGCTGACCAACCGCATCGTGGATCCCATCAGCGAGGGGCTGGATGCCATCGTGCGGGTCGGCGACATGAGCGACTCCAACCTGGCGGCGCGGCGTCTCTGGAGCACCGAGCGGCTGCTGTGCGCCAGCCCGGACTATCTGGCGCGCCACCCGGTGATCCAGAGGCCCGCCGATCTGGTGCATCACGAGCGGATCGCGGTCAGCACGGGGTTCCTCGCCTCGCACTGGTGTTTCGAGCTGGATGATCGCGAAGTGCTGGTGGATCCCCCGTCCCGCTTCCAGGTCAACAACATCACCTGTGCCAGGGAGGCGGCGAAGGCGGGGCTGGGGCTGGCTTCCCTGCCCGCCATGCTGTGCCATGATGAGCTGGCGAACGGGACACTGGTCTCCTTGCTGCCGGAGTGGCAGCAACCCAGGGTACCCATCTACCTGCTGTTTCCCGAGCGGCGCCTGATGCCGCGCAAGCTGAGGGCATTCATCGATTTTCTGGTGGCCAACGGCCCGGCTTACGGCATCGACAAGCTGCTGTGAAGAGCCCAATGCGGCGATGATTGAACTGGCAAGGGTTTCGAGGACAACGTATGGATCAGTGGATTAACTTGTATCGCGCCTCTCACTCCCTGGAGGCGCATGCCCTGAAAGGGGCCTTGGAGGTAGAGGGAGTCAGGGTGCGCCTCAGCGGCGAAGGGCTCTCCGGCGCGCTCGGGGAGCTGCCGGTGGATCTGCTGCAAGTGACCCTGATGGTGAACGAGCGGGATCGTCAGCGGGCGGGCCGGATCATCGAGCGCTACCAGCAGCGCCAGGGCAACGGCTGGCTGTGCGGCCAGTGCGGGGAGGAGAACGGCGCCAACTTCGATATCTGCTGGCGCTGCCATCACGATCCCCAGGATCATTGAACGCCCCTCGCGCCCTCAGCGCAGGGTGAAGTCGATGTCATCCCCCGCATGGGCATCGTGGTAGGTGGCGAGATCCAGCTCCTTCTCGCTGCGGGCGATGAGCACGGAGACCAGGATGTCGCCGGAGACGTTTACCGTGGTGCGCGCCATGTCGAGGATCCGGTCTATGCCGGCGATGAGCGCCACCCCTTCCAGCGGCAGTCCCACGGCAGTGAGGGTCAGGGTCAGCAGCATGAGCCCGGTACCGGGTGTGCCCGCCGTGCCGATGCTGGCCAGCGTGACGATGCTGATGATGGTCAGGTAGTCCACCAGATGCAGATCCACCCCGAAGGCCTGGGCCACGAACAGGGCGGTGACCCCCTGATAGAGGGCTGTGCCATCCATGTTGATGGTGGCGCCGATGGGCAGCACCTTGGCGGTGATGGCGGGGGAGACCCCGAGCCTGCGTTCGGCGCAGGCCAGGCTGATGGGCAGGGTGCTGCTGCTTGAACTGCTGGTGAAGGCCACCGCCTGGGCATCGACGATGCTCTTGAAGTAGTGCAACGGGTTGAGGCGCGCCATCAGGAGCAGCAGGCTGCTGTAGACGCCGAGCACGTGAAGCAGGCAGCCGAGGTAGACGGCGCCGATCACCTTGAGCAGCGGCAACAGCAGGCTGACGCCGTACTTGCCGGTCATCCAGGCCATCAGGGCGCAGACGCCATAGGGGGCCAGGGCCATCACCATCTGGGTCAGCTTGAACATTCCCTCCGCCAGAGAGGTAAAGAACAGGATGGCGGGGCGGCCGCGTCGCCCGGTGGCGTTGAGGGCGAGAGCGAGGGCCACGGCGAACACGATCACTTGCAATATCTTGCCATCGCCCATGGCCTGCACCGGGTTGCGCGGCACCAGGTGGCTCAGCACGCTGGCCAGGGTAGGTTGCTGCGCCATGGCGCCCCGTTCATAAGGACCCATATTGGCGCCCATGCCCGGTTCCAGCAGCCAGCCCATCATCAGGCCGATGCAGATGGCGACGGCGGTGGAGCAGAGATAGAAGCCGATGGCCTTGCCGGCGATGCGGTCGAGCCGCTTGCCCTTGAGCAGGGCAGTGAGGCCTGCCAGGACGGAACAGAAGATGAGGGGCACCATCAGCATCTGGATGGTGTTGACGAACAGGACGCCGATGGGCTTGAGCAGCAGGGCCTGCTCGCTGAAGCAGAGCCCCAGACCTATCCCGGTCAGCATGCCGAGCAGGGTCTTCAACCAGAGCGGGCGACGGGTCCAGATCCGCCAGGGTTTGAAGACCAATCCATGGAACAGCATGACGCCAATGTCCTTATTTTCTGTCTGCGGTGGCAAAAAGGGGCGACAGTGTAGCCATCCCCCCGTCAGGTTGCCACATTATCGACAAAGCGGCGCTCACGACCAGCCCGCTGGCGTTAAAAAAGGCGTTTTGTTGGCCTATATCAAGAACCCTCTCCGGGCTTCGAGCTTTAATTGTCATCTGACATGATGATTAAAGAGGTTCGAGATGTCCCAATCGATACACGGTCACGAAGTGATGGAGATGATGCTGGAGCAGGAGAGTCCGTTTACCCGGGCCAGCCTCAGGGCGGCGATCGCCTCGCGCTTCGGTGCCGAGGCCCGGTTCCACACCTGCAGCGCCAGCGAGATGGACGCTGACGCCCTGATCGACTTCCTGGCCAGGCGCGGCAAGTTCATCGACTCGGAGTCAGGGTTCCAGACCCGCGCTGACAAGATCTGCAACCACGGATGATCGCCAGTGGCGAGCGCGGTGGGGCGCTCGCCGAATCCCGCCACCTTTGTTATATTTCGCCCTCCTTCCCCTCTTGTTGAAAGGTTCTGCCCGGGCGCTCTATGGACACATTCTCCGCTGCCGTCATGCTGTTTCTGATCATGGATCCGCTGGGCAACCTGCCGGTCTTCCTCTCCATCCTGCGCCATGTCGACCCCAAGCGTCGACGCAAGGTAATGCTGCGGGAGCTGTTGTTTTCACTGGTGATCATGATGGGCTTCCTGTTCGCCGGTCAGCAGATCCTGAGCTTCCTCAACCTGCGTCAGGAAGCGGTCAGCATCGCGGGGGGCATCATCCTCTTCCTCATCGCCATCAAGATGATCTTCCCGAGCCCCGGTGGCGTGACCGGGCTGGCGGCGGGGGAGGAGCCCTTCCTGGTGCCCATGGCCATCCCCATGATTGCGGGCCCCTCCATCCTGGCTTCCCTGCTGCTTCTGGCTAACCAGGAGCCGACCCGGATGGTGGACTGGTCATTGGCCCTGCTGATGGCCTGGGGGGCCAGCGCCGTGATCCTGATGTTCTACGAGCTGTTCAACAAGCTGCTGGGTGAGCGAGGACTCACGGCGGTGGAGCGGCTGATGGGCATGCTGCTGGTGATGATCTCGGTGCAGATGCTGCTGGACGGGGTACACCACTATCTGGCGGTGACGGGTCAGAACTGACGGGGCGAATGCTGATGTCAACGTGAAACGGGGCTTCTTGAGCCCCGTTTTTTTTGCGCGTCAGGCGGCAGCGGCCGGGCCGTCCGCCGAGGTTTCCAGCTTGCCCATGATGAGAGCGAGCAGGGTCTCCCGCAGCCAGCGATGGCCCGGATCCTCCTCGTGGCGCTGATGCCAGATGAGCAGGTGGGAGATGCTGTCCAGGGCGATGGGCAGCGGCAGCGGCACCAGGGGATAGACCTGGGTCGCGTGGCGGGCATAGAGCCGGGAGAGGGTCACTATCATGTCCGAGTGCATGCCCATGCGCAGGGCCGCCTCGAAGGAGGGGACGGTCGCCTCGATCCGGCGATAGAGATCCTGCTCCGCCAGCTTGTGATCCAGCATCCAGCGATCCCGCCCTTCGCAGTAGGTCTGCACATGGGGGTAGGCGAGGTAACGGGCGAGATCCCACTCGGGCTCCTGCAAGGCAGGGTGATCCCGCTGCACCAGGCAGGTGAGATCGTCGATGGTGAGCAACCGCTGGCAAATGGCGTTGGGCAGGGTGTCGAGGCGAAAATCCGAATTGATGCAGTTCTCCCGCACCGTGAAGGCGATATCCACCTGGCCCTGGCTCATCTCGGTCAGGCTGTGCTCGGTCCACTCCTCGTAGCGCAGGCGGATGCCAGGAGCCTGACGCTTCAGTTCGCTCAGGTAGAGGGGGGCAAACAGGGTGAAGGCGCTGTCCATGCTGGCAATGACGAACTCCCGCTCCGTGCTGGCGGGATCGAAGTCCGGCGGCTGGATCAGGTTGTCCAGGGAGAGCAGTATGGGCTGCAGTTGCTGCTGGAGATCCAGGGCGCGCGGAGTGGGATCCATCCCGTAGGCCGAGCGCACGAACAGGGGATCGTCAAAGGTCTCCCGCAACCGTCCGAGGGCCTTGCTGACGGCGGACTGGCTCAGGTGCAAACGGCGTGCAGCCCGGCTGCCGTTGCGCTCTTCCAGCAAGACTTGCAGGATTATCAACAAATTAAGGTCTATGCGTGCAAGCTGTTCCAGCAACATGATATGAATCCTCTTCAATTCCTAGATGAATATATACCATTTGTTTTCATATCTTGGCGATCCTATGCTCGACGGGTCTCTCGCCCTGGTGGCGGCTGGTACAGGATGTAGCGGTTGAGGGGACAAGTAGCACCGACTCATACGGCGGCCCATGGTCGCCGTATTTTTTTGCGCCTCGTCGCCGTTTTTGCGCGATTTTTTCGCCAACTTGCACCTGCCTTGATTTTGCCCAACAATCGATACGCTTTCTTTTGATACAACCTCCAGGTATCTAACAGTCAGGAGTCTCCCTATGGGACTGGGTGGCATTCATATCTGGCATCTGCTGATCCTGCTCGTGGTCGTCGTCGTGGTGTTTGGCAGCAAACGCCTGGCTGGCGCCGGTGAGGATCTGGGCACTGCCATCAGGGATTTTCGCAACGCCTTGCGCGACGATGACAATATCCGGAATAAGTAGGAGTGAACGTATGTCTGTAGACGAGAAAGTGGAACTGAACGAGACCTGTGACAGTTGCGGCTGTTTCGCCGAAATTGGCACCATCATCGGCGAAGGTGACGACGTCATGGAGCTGGTGATCGAGGCCGCTGCAGAAGCCGACGCCCGCGAGAAATTTGCAGCTTACGAGGCGCTGGCCAAGCAGGTCACTGCCGAAGCCAAAAGCAGCAGCGAGCTGAGCCGGGGCCCGGATGGCGTGATCCTGAAGGCCCGCCTGCAATTCACCTGCACCGCCGAGAAGCTGATCTTCGAGATGCGCGCCCGCTCCCTCTGAGATCGTGATGACACGGCAGGCTTGCCTGCCGTCTTGCTCTGCCCCTCGCATTTTCCCTCCCTTTGCGTTGTATAGTGAGTTATCCCACGGACGATCCGTTTTCCGTCCGGCATGCGCCGATCGGCAGAAGATCCCGCGACGCCCCATGACTTGGCGCAGGCGCCTTCTCTGACAGACCCGACGGTGCGCACCGGCCCACAGCGAGGTGGTTAAATCATGATGCGGCGATGGATCTGGGCCCTGCTGGCTCTCTGTTCTCTCCCTCTGCTGGCGGCAGATCTCAAGCCGCAGTTGCTGCCCCAGGCCGGTGATCTCGAACACATCCTGCAAAAAAAAGAGCTCAGGGCCCTGGTGGTCTATGAGCGGGGGTTTTTCTTTTTCGACAAGGGAGCCCAGTACGGCATCCTGGTCAATCAGCTTCAGGGATTCGAGCGCTGGTTGAACCAGACCTACCTGGCCAAGGAGAAGCTCAAGCTCAAGATCATTTATATCCCGGTGCGCCAGGACAAGCTGCTGGACTATCTGGCCGAGGGGCGCGGGGATCTGGTGGCCGCCAACCTGACGGTCACCCCCACCCGGCGCGAACAGGTGACCTTCTCCCAGCCGCTGATCGCCCCCATCGAGGAGTGGGTGGTGAGCCAGCGGGAGCTCCCTGCCTTCAATCGCATCACCCAGCTGTCCGGCCGGCGGATCTGGGTGCGAGCCAGCTCCAGTTATTTCGAGAGCCTGCACCAGCTCAACTGGCTGTTTCGGGAGCTGGGGTTGCCCCCGGTCTACATCGAGACGGTTCCCGAATACCTGCAGGACGGGGACCTGCTGGAGATGGTGTCAGCCGGGATCATTCCGCTGACGGTCACCGACAGCTTCAAGGGGCGGATCTGGCTCGACATGATTGGCGGCCTCAAGGCCCACAGGCTGATTCCGCTGCGGGACAAGGGGCGAAGCGCCTGGGCCCTGCGCAACAACAGCCCGGAGCTGCTCAAGGCGGTGAACGCCTACATCTCGGAGTCGAGCAAGCGGACCCTCTACAGTGACATGACATTGCGCCGCCTGCTGGCGCAGAGCGACCGCATGAGCAACATACTGGCGCCGGACCCGCTGGGGCGACTGTCGACCATTCGCAAGGTACTGGAGGCCCAGGCGGACAAGTATCAGCTGGACTGGCTGATGCTGGCCGCGCTGGCTTACAAGGAGTCGGGGCTCAATCCCAATGTCGGCTCTCACCGGGGGGCCGTCGGCATCATGCAATTGCTGCCGAGTACCGGCAAGGAGGTGGGGATCCGCGGCGCCAGACTCACCAGTCTGGAGGGCAATGTGGAGGCGGCCTGTCGCTACATGCGGCTCATCCTGGACACCTACTTCAATGATCCCGGGATGGACAGGCTCAATCGCCATCTGTTCGCCCTGGCCGCCTACAATGCGGGTCCGAACCGGGTCCAGGCATTGCAGGCCAAGGCGGCCGACAAGGGGCTGGATCCGAACGTCTGGTTCGGCAATGTGGAGCAGCTGGTGGCCAACGACGTGGGCCAGGGGCCCATCAACTACGTTGGCACCATCTACAAATACTACGTGGCCTACCGTTTCAGCCTGCCCCAGCTGGAGGGCAAGTCAGAGGCCATCGAGGCGGTGCAGCCCTGAGCCTGTCAATGCTGGCCGGGGAGGGGATCCTCGTGATGCTGCGCAAGGGGTTCCCAGCCCAGATCCCGGTGCTGCTGGTACCAGGGCATCAACAGCCTGGCCGGGGTGGGATCCGGTTGGCTGGCATGGGGTCTCTGACTGAGAGAGGGGTGGTCGCGCAGTTCCATCATCGGCTCCTTGACACTGGGCTATCGGGTCGGTTGTCTGGGTTATGCCACCATCAGATGACAGGGAGATGACCCTTGATCCCCGCCGACTTTGCCTTGCTCGCCGATCCCGGCGCCGCCCTGAAGGCCCGATGCCAGTTGATCCGCCAGGCTCGCCACCGGATCCTCGCCCAGTATTACAGCTGGGAAGAGGACAGCAGCGGCAAGCTGCTGCTGGCGGAGCTGGTGCGGGCGGCCCGGCGCGGAGTGGTGGTGCAACTGCTCATCGACGATCTCTACGGTGGGGAGAACCGCTTTCTGGAGGCGGTGGCGGCGGAACCGGGCATCGAGGTGCGCCTGTTCAACCCCTTCTGGCTGCGGGGCTGGCGTCCCCTTACCTTGCTGCTGGAAGGGGTGCTGAGCTTTCGCCGCATCAATCACCGGATGCACAACAAGCTGCTGCTGGTGGATGGCAGCCAGGCGGTGATCGGCGGGCGCAATATTGGTGATCGTTACTTCGGGCTGGGGATGCCGCCTCACTTCATCGACCTGGATCTGGTCTGCCGCGGCCCCCTCTGTCAGCAGGCCGAGCAGGGGTTCGCGCTGTTCTGGCACAGTCGCTGGAGCCACCCGGTCCGTCGCCTGTTGAGACGCCCCTTGCTGCCAACCGAAACCCGGGCCCTGAACGATTTCCTGCTGACCCTGACCGACCCCG
Source organism: Aeromonas sp. MaB10011B (assembly GCF_017939325.1). Taxonomy (NCBI): domain Bacteria; kingdom Pseudomonadati; phylum Pseudomonadota; class Gammaproteobacteria; order Aeromonadales; family Aeromonadaceae; genus Aeromonas; species Aeromonas sp. MaB10011B. The sequence goes on from NZ_JAGKRK010000022.1 coordinate 26,222, forward strand.
CCATGGCGGCCGCCTATGATCTGCCGGCCACTCTGTTTGATGAGTGCCCCGTTCCCCTTTGCTGGCATCCAGGGCGAGGGCAGTGCTGGTTCGATCGCCCCGGCAAGGGGCTGGTCGCCCGGCCGACCACGGCGCCCCTGCTGGGACGCATGCTGGCGAGCAATCAGGGGACCCTGAGGTTGGTGAGCCCTTACCTGATCCTGACACGGGGGCTGCGTCGCCGGCTCAAGGGGCAGCGACGGCAGGGGGTCGACATCGAGATCCTGACCAACTCCCTGGCCAGCACGGACGTGCCCCTGGTCTATGGCGCCTATCGACGTCACCGCCCCTGGCTCGAGCGTCAGGGGGTCAACCTGTTCGAGCTGACGACGGAGGCGTTCAGTCTGCATGCCAAGCTGATCCTGATGGGGAAGGAGGAGGCGCTGCTCGGCAGTTTCAACCTGGATCCCCGCTCCCTGATGCTCAACACCGAGTTGATGCTGCATCTCCATAGCCCGAGGTTGTGCGACGAGTTGCAGCAACTCATCGATGGCTGGTTGCAGCAGGCCGTGCACCCGGTGGCGGCGTCCCCCTCTGCATGGCGGCGCCTGCTGGCGCAATTGAGCGATTGGTTACCTTTGCATCGTTGGTTGTGAGTGGGATCCGCCTTGTGCGAGATCTCGCAAAGCCTTGTGCGCCTTCGAGGATAACGTTTGCCATCCAAAAACGGGACTGGATTGCATCGTATTGTTTTTAATCGATTTATATTAAGGGCGCCGTAACAATCCAGGCTCCTCGACTGCATAGAGGTGCGTGTAGAACGGTTTTTTATTTTATTTAACTGCGTAGTATCTCGAGTGCAAGGACAAACACGGCGGCTGGTCTGCCGTGTGGGTGACGGCAACAGGGGAAATGGGCCAACCGGATTGCTCCGGCAGGCGAGGCGGATCGGGAGCGGAAACCCGTGATGCCAGACAGACCCCCGTGGTTGCGGGAGCCCAATATGGAACATGCTATTTGCGAGGGGGTGACATGCGAATGTTGCCCCATTTTTTTATGCCCGCCGTCCGTTTGCCCAATCAAAAGACCGCCTGCTGGCGGTCTTTTGCGTGATGTCTCGGCGATCAGGCGAGGCCCGCCAGCAGACGACTCCAGTTGCGCTTGGCAACGAGGAAACCGTCTCGCAACGTGCGGTACTCCAGTTGCAGCCTGAGCCTGTCGTAGCGTGCGAGGGCTGTGCGCTTGCGCTGCTCCAGCAGTGACTTGCGGCTGGCATAGTAGTGCTGGATCTGCAGGCTCAGCTTGTCGTACTCCTCCTGCAGCAGTGCCTGCCAGCGTTCCCTGTCATCCTGCTTGTGCACTCTGGCCTGGGCGCGCTTGAGCTGCATCTCCAGCCTGGCCTGTTCGATGCGTTCCTCCGGGCAGGATCTCAGGTCTTTGGCGAGCCCGCACCAGGCGGTTGTGCGGATCAGCCACTTGGTGGGGTCGAACTGCCACCACTGAATGCCGTTGCGGTAGTCGTTCTCGAACAGGTGATGGAAGTTGTGATAGCCCTCGCCAAAGGTGAAGAAGGCCAGGATGCCGTTGTCCCGGGCGCTGTTGCGATCCGTGAACGGTTGGCTGCCCCAGATGTGGGCCAGGGAGTTGATGAAGAAGGTGGTGTGATGAGTCATCACCATGCGCAGCACCCCGGCCAGCAACATCATGCCGAGCAGATCCCCGTGCAAGAGGCCGAGCAGCAGCGGAATGCCGATGTTGGTGACCAGGGCCAGGGCGAGATAGTGCCTGTGCTGGAAGGCGACCACGGGGTTGTTTTGCAGGTCGCGCACATTGCTGTAGTCGTGGTAGGTATCGCGCTGGTATTCCCGCAGCATCCAGCCGATGTGGGAGTACCAGAAGCCGCGACCCGCACTGTAGGGATCCTTCTGGTTGTCATCCACGTGGCGGTGGTGGCGGCGATGATCCGAGGACCAGTGCAGCGCCGAGTTCTGCAGGGCTAGCGCGCCTCCGATGGCGAAGATCCATTGCAGGGCCGGGTGCGCCTTGTAGGACTTGTGGGACCAGAGCCTGTGGTAGCCGGCGGTGATGGAGATGCCGCAATAGCAGAACAGCAGCAGGAAGCAGAGCCACTGCCAGAGGTCGTAGCCCTGGCTCAGTCCATACCAGGGGACCGCTATCAGTGCCGTCAGCCCGGAGAGGGCGAACAACAGGGTGTTGGTCATGATGATCGGGGGGCGGTCCATTTCACTCGGCTCCTTTCAGCGAACAGCTGTTCACTATTCTCCATTGAGCTGGAATGCGGGTCAATGGTAAAAAAGTCGGAGACAAACCTGATCCCGGCCCCGCCTTCGGGTTATCATCTGGCCTCGCTAATCTCAAGGTGACTGTTTTCGTGGGTATTCGCGCGCAACAAAAAGAAAAAACCCGGCGTACGCTGATCGAGGCGGCGTTCAGTCAACTCTGCGCCAACCGCAGTTTCTCCAACCTCAGCCTGCGGGAAGTGGCCAGAGAGGCGGGCATAGCGCCGACCTCCTTCTATCGCCACTTTCGGGACATGGAAGAGCTGGGGCTGACGCTGGTGGACGAGGGAGGGCTGACCCTGCGCCAACTGATGCGCCAGGCGCGCCAGCGCATTGCCGGTGGTGGCAGCGTCATCAGCACCTCGGTGCAGACCTTCATGGAATTCGTCGAAAACAACCCGAACATCTTCCGGCTGCTGCTGCGCGAGCGCTCCGGCACCTCGGCTGCGTTCCGTCAGGCGGTGGCCCGGGAGATCCAGCACTTCATCGCCGAGCTGACCGATTATCTGGAAGCCACCACGCAGGCGCCACGGGAAGAGGCCTATATCCAGGCCGAGGCCATGGTGACCATTGTCTTCAGCGCTGGTGCAGACGCCCTCGACATGACTCCGGAAGAGTGCAAGGCACTGTCGGAGCGCACCATCAGCCAGTTGCGGATGATCGCCATGGGCGCCGAGGTGCAGAACCGCAAGCGCCACGAATCTCTCACATAACGCAAGGATGGACAGCCTCATGCATGAACCGAACGCGATTCCGAAGAAGCCCCTGGTGCTGGCCCTGCTGATCGGTATCTGTGGCGATGCCTTCCTGTCGGCCTTGATGGAGTCGGTCGTCCCCTTCTCCTTCTACCCCCTCATCGCCCTGTTGCTGGCGGCCAGCCAGCTCTATCAGCACTATCGCCATGAGCCCATGGTGGGCAACACACCCAGTTGCATCCTGCTCTGCTTCTTTATCGGCGTGTTCGGCCATTCTGCCCTGGTCAAGGTGCAGTACCCCGAGCTTGGCAGCAACTTCTTCTCCCTCATTGCCATGCTGCTGCTGCTCGCCGCTCTCTCCATCAAGCTGGGAATCAGCCTCGGAAAAACGCAGAAGGAGTGACGAATCACTCCTTCTGGTCGGGCCGGGGGTGGCCTAGTCGGCCCTGGGGGGAGTCTCTCCCTTCTTCCTGGCGTCTATGATGGCCTGCAGCTTGGTGCGGATATCCATCATGCCGAACACCCCGAAGATCAGCACCTGGGTGAATTCGAGACGAGTGACCGCGAAGTAGGGTTTGCATGCCGCCTTGATCATGCTGGCCTGTACCCAGTGCATCAATATCACGATGACGCCGCACACCGGCAGAAAGCCGTTCAGTTTGCCCGGCAGGGTGCCCAGCAGGGCGAGTGCCACACCGAACCAGAAGAACAGCAGCACCCCCATCGCCAACAGATTAAACACCCGCTTCATCGTTTACCTCCCGTACATAGAGTTGATAGCAGGCCTGATGTGATCGACCTGCTTGTCCTTGAGCCGTTGTCCAAATTGACGGAGAAGGGGACTGTGCCCATCTCCCCTTTAAACAGCAGCGTCATGCTTGGTGTCCCGCAGATAGAGCTGATAGCAGACCTGACCCGCCTGCTTGTCCTTGAGTAGTTTCCAGCTGGCGGGCAGCGTCAGATCGGCCATCTCTTTTTCCCGCTCCAGATAGATGAGGGCATCGGATGCCAGCCAGCCGCGTTGCTCGAGCAGCTCGCACACCTGGGGCAGCAGCTCGCGACGAAACGGTGGGTCCAGAAAGACCAGATCGAACGGCGTGGCCGTGCCTTGCAGCCAGCTCACGGCATCGGCCTGGATCACCTGCCCCTGGCTGCTGCCCAGGGTCGTCAGGTTCTTCTTGAGCTGGTCGGCGGCGCCTCTGTCCATCTCGATCAGGGTGACCTGTTCGGCATAGCGGGACAAGGCTTCCAGCCCCAGCCCGCCGCTGCCGGCGAACAGATCCAGGCAGCGGGTACCGCGCACGTGGGGAGCCAGCCAGTTGAAGATGGTCTCCTTGACGCGATCCGTGGTGGGTCTGAGCCCTTCCACATCCCTGACGGGGAGTTTGCGCCCCTTCCATTGGCCGCTGATGATTCGTACCACGCCCGCTCGCCCCTGGGGGGCCGGGCTCTTGCTCGGGCTGTTACGGCTGGATTTCACTCTGGGCATCGCGTTTCGTCGTCAGAAAATAAAGTGATAGTATAAGGCGGTTCATTTTTATGCCGACCCGCCGAGGGACGGCTATCTTAGCAGTCAGCCTTTGATGTGAGTATTTTTAGATGGCAAAAGGTTTGTTTTCCTGGCTGGGTTTCGGCCGCAAGAAAGAAGAGGCTGAGGCCGTTCCATCGCAGGCGCCCGACGCTACCCCGGCGGTAGTCGAGTCGGAGGCCGCCGCTGTTCCCGCGCCTGTCGCCGATGTTGCCCCGGCTGATGCCCCCGCCGCCAAGCCCGAAGCGCCGCTGAGCGGCCCTGACGAAGGCCCCCTGGTTGTGGAAGAGCCGGAGGGCGAGCTTGAGCCCGTCATCGTCAATGAGGCCTTGATCGCCACCGAAGCTCAGGTCGCAGACGAAGCCATTGTTGCCGCCGAGGCTCGCGCTGCGGAAGAGGCTCGCATCGCTGCCGAAGCCCGCGCCGCAGAAGAAGCCCGTATTGCCGCCGAGGCTCGCGCTTCGGAAGAAGCTCGTATTGCCGCCGAAGCCCGCGCTGCGGAAGAGGCCCGTATTGCCGCCGAGGCTCGCGCCGCGGAAGAAGCCCGTATTGCCGCCGAAGCCCGCGCCGCAGAAGAAGCCCGTGTTGCCGCCGAAGCCCGTGCCGCGGAAGAAGCTCGTATTGCTGCCGAAGCCCGCGCTGCGGAAGAAGCTCGTCTTGCCGCCGAAGCCCGCGCCGCAGAAGAAGCCCGTGTGGCCGCCGAAGCCCGCGCTGCGGAAGAAGCTCGTATTGCTGCCGAGGCACGCGCCGCAGAAGAGGCTCGCATCGCTGCCGAAGCCCGTGCAGCAGAAGAAGCTCGTATTGCCGCCGAAGCTCGCGCTGCGGAAGAGGCTCGTATTGCCGCCGAAGCTCAGGCTGCCGAGGAAGCTCGTGTCGCCAAAGAGGCCCAGCGAGCGGAAGATTTGCGTCTGGTCGCCGCGATGGAGGCTGAGGCCGCCGCTCTGGCCGCTCTGCCACTGGCCGCCAAGGTGGACGACGACACTCAGGAGAAGCCGCAGCGGGAGGGCTTCTTTGCCCGCCTCAAGCGCAGCCTGGTGCGTACCAGGGAGAATATCGGTTCCGGTTTCTTCGGCCTGTTCAGCGGCAAGAAGATCGATGACGATCTGTTCGAAGAGCTGGAGACCCAGCTGCTGACCGCCGATCTTGGCGTCGACACCACCACCCGTATCATCGAGGGGCTGGTACAGCACGCGGACCGCAAGCAGCTCAAGGACGCCGAGGCGCTCTACGGTCTGCTCAAACAGGATATGGGCGAGATGCTGGCCAAGGTCGAGCAGCCCCTGGTGATCGACACCAGCAAGAAGCCTTACGTCATCCTGATGGTTGGCGTGAACGGCGTCGGCAAGACCACCACCATCGGCAAACTGGCCAAACAGTTCCAGGCCGAGGGCAAGAGCGTGATGCTGGCCGCTGGCGATACCTTCCGTGCTGCCGCCGTCGAGCAGCTGCAGGTGTGGGGTCAGCGCAACAACATTCCGGTGATTGCCCAGCACACCGGTGCCGACTCCGCCTCCGTCATCTATGACGCCATCGAGGCAGCCCGCTCCCGCGGGGCTGACGTGCTGATCGCCGACACTGCCGGCCGCCTGCAGAACAAGAGCAACCTGATGGAGGAGCTCAAGAAGGTGGTGCGGGTGATGAAGAAGCTGGACGATGCGGCACCCCACGAGATCATGCTGACTCTGGACGCAGGCACCGGCCAGAACGCATTGAGCCAGGCCAAGCTGTTCAGCGAGGCGGTGGGCCTGACCGGCATCACCCTCACCAAGCTGGACGGCACTGCCAAGGGTGGTGTCATCTTCGCGGTGGCCGACAAGTTCCAGATCCCGATCCGCTACATCGGGGTGGGCGAGGGGATCGACGATCTGCGCCCGTTCGTCGCCAACGACTTCATCGAGGCGCTCTTCAGCCGCGAAGAATAAATCCGGCCGACATGAGTCGGCCCGGCCGTGACGAGCACGTGTTCCATACCCCGACTCCGGTCGGGGTATGTCACTATGAGAGCGCAGGTATGGCTCATCCGGGCAAGGATGACATGCGGCATGGTTGCGACCGGTGTTGTCATCCAGGTGTTGTGCCGGTACGGGGGAGTGAGCGCCCCATGCTTTATCCCGGTCGGGGTTTGTCAATCTCAGGGAACCGTTATGATTCGTTTTGACAAGGTCAGCAAGGTCTACAGTGGCGGTCATCAAGCGCTGCAAAAGGTCAGTTTTCACCTGCGCAAGGGGGAGATGGCCTTCCTGACCGGCCATTCGGGGGCGGGCAAGAGTACCCTCCTCAAGCTCATCAGCGTGATGGAACGGCCGACCGACGGCCGCGTCTTCTTCCACGGCGATGACGTCAGCCACATCCAGCGCAGTCAGATCCCCTACGTGCGCCGCCAGATCGGCATGATCTTCCAGGATCACCGCCTGCTGATGGATCGTACCGTGTTCGACAACGTCGCCCTGCCCCTGGTGATCGATGGCTACAGCCATGGGGACATCAACAAGCGGGTGGCGGCGGCTCTGGACAAGGTCGGGCTGCTCGGCAAGGAGCGCTACCAGCCGCGCATGCTCTCCGGTGGTGAGCAGCAACGGGTCGGCATCGCCCGCGCCATCGTCAACAAACCCCCCCTGCTGCTGGCGGACGAGCCGACCGGCAACCTGGATCCCCAGCTTTCCATGGACATCATGCGCCTGTTCGAGGAGTTCAACCGCTTCGGCGTCTCCGTACTGATTGCCACTCACGATCTGGGGCTGATCGCCCGGATGCGCTACCGCACCCTGACCCTCAAGGCGGGTCGCATGTATTCGTCCGGGGAGGATCGCTGATGGCTATTGTTCGTCATAAACAGCCGCCGTTGCGTCGCTTGATGATGTATGGGGTGGATCACGTGCGCCAGGCCTTTGCCAGCCTGGGTGAGCTGTGGCGCAACCCGCTCGCCTCCCTGATGACCCTGGCGGTACTTGGCGTGAGTCTGGCGCTGCCTTCCTGTTTCCACGTATTGCTGAAGAATGCCGAAGTGGTAGAGGGGAGCTGGCAGACCAGCTCCCAGATCTCCCTCTATCTGCGCAAGGATCTGCCGGAGCAGAGCATCCTCGATATGAAGCAGCGGATCCTGCTCTATCCGGAAGTGGAGTCCGTCACTTATATGAACCGTGACGAGGCGCTCAGGGAATTTCGGGAGATCTCCGGTTTCGGTGATGCCCTGGATTATCTGGACAGCAACCCGCTGCCGCCGGTGCTGAGCGTGATCCCGGATCCGCGCTGGCAGAATCCCGAAGGGGCCGCCGAGCTGCTTGCCAAGCTGGAGAACGAGCCCGGTATCGAGCAGGGCAAGCTGGATCTGCAGTGGTTGACCCGGTTGCAGGGGATCATGAACCTGCTGCGCCACACCATTACAGGTATCGCGGTGTTGCTGCTCTCCGCTGTGTTGCTGATCGTGGGCAACACCCTGCGCCTGAACATTCTGAACCAGCGTTCCGAGATTGAAGTGCTCAAGCTGGTGGGCGCGACCGATGCCTTCATCCACCGTCCCTTCCTCTATACGGGCATCTGGTTTGGGGTCATCGGCGGCATGCTGGCCTGGTGGCTGACCGAGGTGATGGTGATCTGGAGCGAGGGGGTGGTGAAGGAGCTGGCGGGGCTCTACAACAGCAACTTCCGTCTGGTGGGGATGGGGGCGTTCGACGGCTTCAATCTCATATTGCTGGGCGCCCTGCTGGGGTTGATCGCCTCCTGGTTCTCGGTGCACAGGCACATTCGCGACATAGAACCGTCCTGATTAATTTGTCAGCATTTTAAAGCGCTGGATTTTGCGAACTGGATCAAGTAAAAGAGTGGCCCGTTTCTGGCACGGGCCACTTTCTCAGAGTAATCTGAATGGTGTCTGCGCCGAGGATCATATGTGGATCCTCTGAACCTTTTGATTTATCAATGGTCTATTGACTGCAGCAGAATGAATACGGGTATGGCCCCTATGCCTTGCTCGTCTGACTTGGCAAGCATGTGAAGGTTGCGAGCTCCGCAACAATGGACTTAGCATGCTACTTTTCAGGGGTCCTTTACTGTGACCCCTTTTTTTTGACTGTTCATTTATGATTCATGCCGTCAGCCTAAGATAGGCCGGGTTCATGCTGGGGTGATGTATGATGCAGCACGCAGAATGATACTTGGTTGGTAGACACGTCTTCTCAGGGTGTTAGACTGATTCGATTGAAAAGTAAGAGGTAGAACATGGGAACTTCATTGCAACGCACTATGGCTCTGATTCCGCAAGGTAGTCTGGAAGGCTATATCCAGGCCGTCAACTCGATCCCTGTGCTGAGCGCAGAGGAAGAGCGCGAACTGGCGATGCGTCTGCAGCAGGATGGCGATCTCGAAGCTGCACGCCAGCTCGTTATGTCGCACCTGCGTTTTGTCGTTCACGTGGCCAAGAGCTACTCCGGCTATGGCCTGCCTCAGGCCGATCTGGTGCAGGAAGGCAACATCGGCCTGATGAAAGCCGTCAAACGCTTCGACCCGAGCGTGGGCGTGCGTCTGGTCTCCTTCGCCGTGCACTGGATCAAAGCCGAAATCCACGAATATGTGTTGCGCAACTGGCGCATGGTCAAGGTGGCGACCACCAAGGCCCAGCGCAAGCTGTTCTTCAACCTGCGCAAGTCCAAGAAGCGTCTGGGCTGGCTGAACCACGAAGAGGTGCAGGCCGTGGCTGCCGACCTCGGAGTATCCGCTGCCGACGTCACCGAGATGGAAGCGCGCATGAGCAATTACGATCAGGCCTTCGATCTGGTCGGTGACGATGAAGACGAGGGTGGCTTCGCGCCGGTGCACTATCTGGAAGACAAATCTTCCGATCTCGCGGCGAACATCGAGAACGACAACTGGGACAGCCATGCCACCCGTCGCCTGAGTGCGGCCATGGCGACCCTGGACGAGCGCAGCCAGCACATCATCCGTGCCCGCTGGCTCGATGACGAGAGCAAGACCACCCTGCAGGAGCTGGCCGATACTTACGGCGTCTCGGCCGAGCGGGTGCGCCAGCTTGAGAAAAACGCGCTGAAGAAGCTGAAAGATGCCATGGATGCCTGACGGCCTCCTCCGGTAAGAAGCAGGGCCTGATGGCCCTGTTTTTGTTTTGAGGGGATCTGGTCGGCCTTGCCTTGGTTACCCTTGTGTATGGTATGTTGCCGCCACTGCCACAGTAGGGAGAGCAGAAGTGAAACTGTTGAACGACTTGTTTACCAACAACCGCGAGTGGGCGGAACGGATCAAGGCCGAGGATCCCAATTTCTTCGCTACCCTGTCCGCCCAGCAGGCACCCGAGTACCTCTGGATCGGCTGTTCCGACAGCCGGGTTCCAGCCAACCAGCTGATGGGGCTCTTGCCGGGGGACGTCTTTGTCCACCGCAACGTCGCCAACCTGGTGGTGCACACCGATTTCAACTGCCTCTCGGTGCTGCAATACGCGGTGGAGGTGCTCAAGGTGAAGCACATCATCGTCTGCGGCCACTATGGCTGCGGTGGCGTCAAGGCTGCGATGCAGAACCAGGAGCTGGGTCTCATCGACAACTGGCTGCGCAACATCAAGGACGTCTACTTCAAATACGGCGAACAGCTCGAAGCCATCGAGGATGAGCACGAGCGCTTCGACTACCTGTGCGAGCTGAACGTGGCCGAGCAGGTCGCCAACGTCTGCCACACCACCATCATCCAGAATGCCTGGCGCAAGGGGCAGGAGCTGGCGGTGCACGGCTGGATCTACGGCATCAAGGATGGCCTGCTGCATGATCTCGATCTCTGCATCAGCGGCCCTGACCAGATCCCGGACGTCTATCGCGCCTGGCCGGACATGCGTCCGCCCCACCGTCGCCGCTGAGGACCATCCGGTGGCTCCTGCGCTCTACCTTCAGATAAAGCAGCACATCCTGGACGGGATCCGCGAACGCCACTATCAGGCGGGCGACCGGATCCCGACCGAGGCCGCCCTGTGCGAGCAGTTTGCCGTGAGCCGCATGACGGTGAACAAGGCGCTGCGTGAGCTGGTGGCCGAAGGCTGGCTGGTGCGCACCGCCGGATCCGGCAGTTTCGTGGCCGACAGGCGTACCGAGTCGCCGCTCCTGGCGATTCGCAATATTGCAGACGAGATCGCCGAGCGGGGCAGCGAGTACAGCGCGCGGGTGATCCGGCTGCAACGTCAGGCCGCCGACGAGAAAGTAGCGGTACGTCTGGGCCTGCGGGTCGGGGCGCCCACCTTTCACAGCCTCATCGTCCATCAGGCCGATGGGGAGCCGCTGCAACTGGAGGAGCGCTTCGTCGATGCCGAGCGACTGCCCGGTTATGGCGAGCAGGATTTCACCCAGCAGACGCCAAACAGCTATCTGATGGAGATCTGCCCCCTCTCCGAGATGGAGCACGTGGTAGAAGCCGTGTTGCCGAGTGCTGGTGAAGCCGGACTGCTGCAAGTGAGGGTCGACACCCCCTGCCTGCTGCTGCACCGGCGCACCTGGTCAGACGGCTGTCTGGTCTCCTATGCCAGATTGTTGTCGCCGGGTTCCCGCTACAAGCTGAGCTCCAAGACGCGTCTCGCATAATTGTATATACAAATTAAGCATTTAAAAGCCCACCTCTCGGTGGGCTTTTTTGTGTTTACACTCTAATAAAGCCGCTGTTATCAAGATGTGAACTTGATCCTTCCTTTCTTTTCAGAGATCGGCTATAAATTATTGTATATACATTTAGAGGTCGGTATGAACAAGGAACTGTTGAACTGCGAGCGGGTCTGGCTCAACGTGACACCCGCCACCCTGCGCCCCGATCTGGCGGACTACGGCCTGCTGGAGCCCCATGCCCTTGGCGTGCGGGATGGCAAGATCCACGCTCTGGTCCCCATGCAGGATCTCAAGGGCCCCTATGCCGCCTCCTGGCAGGACATGAAGGGGAAGCTGGTCACCCCCGGTCTCATCGATTGCCACACCCACCTCATCTTCGCCGGCAGTCGCGCCGAAGAGTTCGAGCTGCGCCAGAAGGGAGTCCCCTATGCGGAGATCGCCCGCAAGGGAGGCGGTATCATCAGCACGGTGCGCGCCACCCGGGCTGCCAGCGAGGAGCGGCTCTATGAGCTGGCGTTGCCGCGGATCAAGTCCCTGATCCGGGAAGGGGTCACCACAGTCGAAATCAAGTCCGGCTACGGCCTCACCCTGGAAGACGAGCTCAAGATGTTGCGGGTGGCCCGTCGTCTGGGAGAGACGCAACCTATCCGGGTCAAGACCACGCTGCTGGCGGCCCATGCGGTGCCGCCGGAGTATCGCGACGATCCCGACTCCTGGGTCGAGACCATCTGCCAGGAGATCATCCCGGCGGCGGCCGAGGCAGGTCTCGCGGATGCGGTGGATGTCTTCTGCGAGCACATCGGCTTCTCCCTTGCCCAGACCGAGCAGGTCTATCTGGCGGCGGATCAGTACAACCTCGCGGTGAAAGGGCACATGGATCAGCTCTCCAACCTGGGGGGCAGCACGCTCGCCGCCCACTTCGGCGCCCTCTCTGTGGATCACCTGGAGTACCTGGATCAGGACGGGATCCAGGCGCTGGCCCACCGTGGCGTGGTCGCCACCCTGCTGCCCACCGCTTTCTATTTCCTCAAGGAGACCAAGCTGCCCCCGGTCACCGCCTTGCGCAAGGCGGGGGTACCCATGGCTGTCTCTTCCGACATCAACCCGGGCACGGCCCCCATCGTCTCCCTGCGCATGGCCATGAACATGGCTTGCACCCTGTTTGGCCTGACCCCGGTGGAGGCCATGGCCGGGGTGACCCGCCACGCCGCCAGGGCGCTCGGTGAGCAGGAACGGCTGGGGCAGCTCAAGGTCGGCATGCTGGCGGATTTCCTTGTCTGGAACTGCGGCCATCCGGCCGAGCTCAGCTACCTCATCGGTGTCGATCAGCTGGTGAGCCGTGTGGTCAACGGGGAGGAGACCCTTCATGGATAAGTTCAACGGGATCGACATGTCGGTCTGGCAGGGGCGTCAGGATCCCGAAGACGGCAAGCTGGCCCTGCGCTGGCACGATAGGGTGCAACCCTGGCAGGGGAATCGCGAACCCGGCGTGGTGCTGCTCGGCTTTGCCTGTGACGAAGGGGTGCGCCGCAACAAGGGGCGGGTCGGTGCGGCCGGTGCACCGCTGGCGGTGCGCAAGCTGCTGGCCAACACGGCCTGGCATCTGGGAGCCCCCGTCTATGACGGCGGGGATCTGGCCTGTGAGGACGGCGATCTCGATGCCGCCCACGGGCGCTTGGCCGAGCGGGTCGCGAGTGCGCTGGATCAGGGGCACTTCCCCCTGGTGCTGGGAGGCGGCCACGAGGTGGCGTTTGGCAGCTGGAGCGGCCTGAACCGTCATCTTGGCGGCGAAGGACGGGTCGGGATCATCAATTTCGACGCCCACTTCGATCTGCGCATGAAACAGGAGCAGGCGAGCTCGGGCACCCCCTTCTTCCAGATTGCCGAGCAGTGCGCTGCCCAGGGCACCCCCTTTCACTATGCCTGTCTCGGGGTGGCCGAAACCGCCAATACCGCGGCGCTCTTTGCCCGCGCCGAGGCGCTGGGAGTCTGGCACGTGCTGGACGAGGCGATGACGCCGACCGAGCTGCCAGCCTTGCTAGGCGGGCTGGATGCCTTCATCGCCCGTTGCGACCACCTCTATCTCACCATCGATCTCGACGTGCTGCCGGCGGCGGTGATGCCGGGAGTGAGCGCTCCCGCCGCTCGCGGCGTGGAGCTGGCGGTCATCGAGCCGCTCATCGCCCATATCCGGGCCAGCGGCAAGCTCAGGCTCGCCGATCTGGCCGAGTACAACCCGAACCTGGATCAGGACAACCGCAGTGCCCGCGTGGCCGCGCGCCTGGTTCACCAGTTGACCAAGTAGTGGCGCACCGCGCCGCCTGACTGCATCGCTAAACAAGGAGTGTCTATGTCTGTACAACACCAGGATCCCCGCCACGATCCGAGCCGCGTGATCCGTGCTCCCCACGGCACCCAGCTGACCGCCAAGAGCTGGCTCACCGAAGCGCCACTGCGGATGCTGATGAACAACCTGGATCCGGATGTTGCCGAGCATCCCCAGTCCCTGGTGGTGTACGGCGGCATCGGCCGCGCCGCCCGCAACTGGGCCTGCTATGACAAGATCGTCGAGGTGCTGACCCGGCTCGAGGACGATCAGACCCTGCTGGTGCAATCCGGCAAGCCGGTCGGGGTGTTCCAGACCCACAAGGATGCGCCGCGGGTGCTCATCGCCAACTCCAACCTGGTGCCCCACTGGGCCAACTGGGAGCACTTCAACGAGCTCGACAAGAAGGGTTTGATGATGTACGGCCAGATGACCGCCGGCTCCTGGATCTACATCGGCACCCAGGGGATAGTGCAGGGCACCTACGAGACCTTCTTCGCGGTGGCCAACCAGCACTTCAATGGCGAGCCCAAAGGGCGATGGATCCTGACCGGCGGGCTCGGCGGCATGGGCGGCGCCCAGCCTCTGGCCGCCACCATGGCCGGTTTCTCCATGATCGCCGTGGAGTGCGACGAGACCCGTATCGATTTTCGTCTGCGTACCCGCTACGTCGACAAGAAGGCCCACAGCCTGGATGAGGCGCTGGCCATGGTCGAGGAGGCCAAACGCAGCGGTACCGCCGTCTCCGTCGGCCTGCTCGGCAACGCCGCCGACGTCTTCGCCGAGCTGGTGGCTCGCGGCATCACGCCGGACGTGGTGACCGACCAGACCTCCGCCCATGACCCGGTACACGGCTACCTGCCCCAGGGCTGGAGCGTGGCCCAATGGCGCGATCTGCAAAAGAGCGCACCGGACGAGGTCAACGTGGCGGCTCGCCGCTCCATGGCCCGTCAGGTCGAAGCCATGCTGACCCTGCAATCCCGCGGCGCCGCCACGCTCGATTACGGCAACAACATCCGCCAGATGGCGCTGGAAGAGGGGGTCAAGAATGCCTTCGACTTCCCGGGCTTCGTGCCGGCCTACATCCGCCCGCTGTTCTGCGAGGGCATTGGCCCGTTCCGCTGGGTGGCGCTCTCCGGCGACCCGGAAGACATCTACAAGACAGATCAGAAAGTGAAAGAGCTGATCCCGGACGATCCCCACCTGCACAACTGGCTCGACATGGCCCGCGAGCGCATCGCCTTCCAGGGCCTGCCGGCGCGGATCTGCTGGGTCGGTGTCAAGGATCGGGTGCGCCTGGGCCTGGCCTTCAACGAGATGGTGAAGAATGGCGAGCTGAAGGCACCGGTCGTCATCGGCCGTGACCACCTTGACTCCGGCTCGGTGGCGAGCCCGAACCGCGAGACCGAGTCGATGATGGATGGCTCCGACGCCGTTTCCGACTGGCCGCTGCTCAACGCCCTGCTCAACACCGCCGGCGGCGCGACCTGGGTCTCCCTGCACCACGGTGGCGGGGTCGGCATGGGCTTCTCCCAGCACTCCGGCGTGGTGATCGTCTGTGACGGCACCGACGATGCCGCCAAGCGGGTCGGCCGCGTGCTGCGCAACGACCCGGCCACCGGGGTGATGCGTCACGCCGACGCCGGCTACGAGATTGCCATCAACTGTGCCGTTGATGCGAAACTGGATCTGCCGATGATCGACGCCACCGGCAAAGGGGTGAAATAAGATGTTCGAACTGAATCTGCAACCGGGCAAACTCTGCCTCGCCACCCTGCGCCGTGTCAGCCGCGAGCCGGTACACGTCAGCCTGGATCCGGCTGCCCTGGCGGGGATCCACGCCTCCGCCGCCGTGGTCACCAAGGTGATCGAGCAAAACCGGGTGGTCTATGGCATCAACACCGGCTTTGGCCTGCTGGCCAATACCCGGATCCCGGTGGAGCAGCTGGACGAGCTGCAACGCTCCATCGTGCTCTCTCATGCGGCAGGAATTGGCGAGTACATGGATGACGCCACCGTGCGGTTGATGATGGTGCTCAAGGTCAACTCGCTCGCCCGTGGCTTCTCTGGCATTCGGCTGACGGTGCTCGAGGCCCTGATGACCCTTATCAACGCCGAGGTCTACCCCGTGGTGCCGAAGAAGGGCTCCGTCGGCGCTTCCGGCGATCTGGCGCCCCTGGCTCATATGAGCTGCCTGCTGATCGGTGAAGGCAAGGCCCGTCACAAGGGTGAGCTGATCGACGCCGCCACTGCCCTGAAGATTGCAGGATTGGAGCCCATCGCCCTGGCGCCGAAAGAGGGGCTGGCCCTGCTCAACGGCACCCAGGCGAGCACCGCCTTCGCGCTGGAAGGGCTGTTCCATGCCGAGGATCTCTACGCCGGCGCCATCACCATCGGTGCCATGAGCGTTGAAGCTGCCCTCGGCAGCCGCCGGCCGTTCGATGCCCGCATCCACGAGGTGCGCGGTCAGCGCGGCCAGATCGATGCGGCCGCCTGCTACCGCCACCTGCTGGTGGACGGCAGCGAGATCGGCATGTCCCACCACAACTGCGAGAAGGTGCAGGATCCTTACTCCCTGCGCTGTCAGCCCCAGGTGATGGGCGCCTGCCTGACCCAAATCCGTCAGGCCGCCGAGGTGCTGGTGTGCGAGGCCAACGCGGTCTCCGACAACCCCCTGGTGTTTGCCGAGGATGAGGAGATCATCTCCGGCGGCAACTTCCACGCAGAACCCGTGGCCTTTGCCGCCGACAACCTGGCCCTGGCCATCGCCGAGATCGGGTCGCTGTCCGAGCGGCGCATGGCGCTACTCATCGACTCGCGCATGTCCGGCCTGCCGGCCTTCCTAGTGAACAACGGCGGGGTGAACTCCGGTTTCATGATCGCCCAGGTTACTTCGGCGGCCCTGGCCTCCGAGAACAAGACCCTGGCCCACCCGGCCTCGGTGGACAGCCTGCCCACCTCGGCCAACCAGGAGGACCACGTCTCCATGGCCACCTTCGCCGGTCGCCGGCTGGCGGACATGGCCGAGAACACCCGTGGCATCCTGGCGGTGGAACTGCTGGCAGCGGCCCAGGGGCTCGACTTCCGCGCACCCCTGCGCTCCACCGAGCTCATCGAGCTGGCCAAGGGCCGTCTGCGGGAAGAGGTCAGCTTCTATGACAAGGACAGGTACTTTGCACCGGACATCGAGGCGGCCGCCGCCTTGCTGGGCCGTGCCAGCTACAACGACCTGATCCCGGCCGGGACTCTGCCCAGCCTCTGAGACCCAGAGTCTGAGCAACCATAAAAAAGACCGCCCATGGGGCGGTCTTTTCATTTCCGTCTCCCGCGCCTCGCGTCGGGGCCATCGGAAGCGCGCTGCGCAGAGTGGCAGCAGGCAGGTGGTGGCGGCCTTATCCGTGTTCAAACATCCGGAACAGACAAACCACGAACAGCACCGGGGTGAGTGCTGGCAGCCTTATCCGTGTTCAAACATCAGGAACAGGTAAACGACAAACAGCACAAGATGGGTGGCGCCGTGCAGGGCGTGGGTGCGGCCGCTGCTGAAGGTCACTTTACAGACCATGAGGGTGGTGATGAGCAGCACCATGTCGGCAGGGGAGAGGCCCAGGCGCACTTCCTGCCCCATCAGGGAGCCGATGAAGAGCACGGAGGGTACCGTGAGGGCGATGGTGGCCAGCACGGAGCCGAAGTAGAGATTCATGGCCCGCTGCAACTGGTTGTTGAAGGCCGCCTTGATGGCGCCGACCGCTTCGGGAGCCAGCACGATACAGGCGACGATGAAACCACCCAGCGCCATCGGGGCTTCCATCACGTGCACCCCGTAGTTGATGGGGATGGCCAGGGTCTTGGCCAGCAGGATCACTACCACCAGGTAGGCGAGCAGCAAGAGGGTGTGATAGACGTTGCTCTGCAGCGGGCCGTGGTGATCCTCGAGATCCTCGTGATCACTGTCGACGAAGAAGTGGCTGTGGCTGCGGGTCTGGATCAGCAGGAAGACACCATAGAGCAGGATGGAGATGATGATCAGCATCCATGACATGGCCTTGGAGAGGCTGCCCAGGGTGCCGCCCTGGGTGAAGTTCGGCAGGACCAGACAGAGCAGTGCCAGGGGAATGATGGCCACCAGATAGGATTTGACCCCGTCCAGATTGAAGTTCTGGGTGTGATAGCGCCAGCCGCCAAACAGCAGGGTGAAGCCCACCAGACCGTTGGTGACCAGCATCACCACCGCGAACATGGTGTCACGGGCCATGGTGGGATTGGGATCGCCGGTCAGCATGACGGAGGAGATCATCACCACTTCCAGGGAGATGACCGAGAGGGTCAGGATCAGGGTACCGAAGGGTTCCCCGAGCTTGATGGCGAGGGCGTCAGAGTGACGCACGACGGAGAAGATGGCCCAGGTCACGATGGCAAGCAGGGCCAGCGACACCGGCAGGTAGACCGCAAGGGGGGTTGTCTCTGCCAGCAGGTCGCTCCCCAGGGTTTTGAAGAAGAGCAGGGTCAGCAGACCGGCAGGCAGAGCAATCTCTTGTCGGATAAAAGACTTCATAGGCAGTGGTTCTCATCTCGGGGCGGCCTCGGCCGACGGGGTATGGAGCGACTTGGTGCACCCAAGGTGCACAGACCCATGATAAGGGGAGATGCTCCTCATGCGGAGCATCATTTTGTTGCAAAGGGTGAGAGACGGGGCAGATACCGCCTCAGTGCGGGTCGGAGGGGTTGGTTGTCTCGCCCTCTTGCCATGCCATCAGCCAGATCTTCAGTTTGCTCAGGGGCATGGGCTTGGCATAGACGTAGCCTTGGATCAGGTGGACTCCGTGGCGATGCAGGTATTCCACCTGCTCCTGGGTTTCGACCCCTTCGGCGATCATCTCCATGCCCGATTTGAGGCCGAAGGCGATG
This sequence comes from Aeromonas sp. MaB10011B, assembly GCF_017939325.1. NCBI lineage: Bacteria > Pseudomonadati > Pseudomonadota > Gammaproteobacteria > Aeromonadales > Aeromonadaceae > Aeromonas > Aeromonas sp. MaB10011B. The sequence goes on from NZ_JAGKRK010000022.1 coordinate 44,551, forward strand.
GTGGCATCCAGCACGCTGCGCTTGAGGTCGTCCGTGCCTATGGTATCCACGAACATCTTGTCGATCTTGATCTGGCGAATGCCGAGCCGTTGCAGGTAGGCAAAGCCGCCATAACCGGTGCCGAAGTCATCCAGCTTGAAGTGATAGCCCCTCTCCTGCAGAGCGGCGATCTCCGCCATGGCCCCCTGGATGTGCTTGATGGGATCCCGCTCGGTGAGTTCGAAGGTGAGGCGGGCCGGGGAGGGCCAGCCATGGCGCTGCAACTGGGTGCGCAGACGAGGTTGCTCGATATGGCCCGCCACCAGATTGACGCTGACCCACTGGTGCGGGGCCAGGACGGGGAGATCCGCCAGGATGCGCTCCAGCAGTTGATCCGTCATCGGCAGGATCAGCCCCTGCTCCTCCGCATAGGCGATGAAGGTGCCTGGCGACACCAAATCCCGTCCTCGCTGCCAGCGCAGCAATGCCTCGAATCCCACCACCCTTCGGTTTCTGCTGTCCACTATGGGCTGATAGAAGGGGATGAACTCCCGCCGAGCCAGCCCTCTTTGCAGCAACCCCTTGAGGGAGCGCCGGTAGTTTCTAAGGCTCCAGTAGAGGGCCGCCAGCAGCGCCCCCAGTGCCCCGGCCGACCAGAGGCCATCGCGGTGTATCTGTGAGCGGGCGTAGCGTTTCAGTGCCTCGCCAGCCCAGAGGGTCTGTTCCACCTGATGCTGGGGGTCGAAACTGAGCAGCCGCATCGGGTTTGCCTCTTCTCGAATGTGCTTGTTGCCACGGGGGAAAAAGAGCCCGGACTGGGTCGGGTGCTTGTGGTTGAACTCCAGGTAGAAACAGTCGTTGCAGGGGGTGCGCAGCAGCTCATGGCTCCAGCTGCTGTCGAGCACCCAATAGGCCAGATTGCCGTTGCGTCTCGCATAGACCAGGGTTTCGCGTTCGGTATCGAACATGGGGGCCGTGCTGGAAATATGAAAGTCGGGGGAGACCGGTATGCCGGCGTCGGCAAGCTGGGGCAGGGCGGGGCCCAGGGTGGAGCAGCCGCTCCCGTTGGCAAGCTGCAGGCCGGCCAGGCGAATATGGCGGTTGTAATACTGGGGTGAGCGCAGCAGCGCCATGTCTTTGGGGCCGCAATCGAAGGCAAAGTGGGCGAGTTGAGCGGGGACATCGTGATCCAGGAGCTGGTTGCGCTCCTGCTGGTAGTCGAGCAGAGCCCTTTCCTTTGTCTGCAACAGGTGGTGAGCCAGCTTGTCGCTCAACAGGGGGGTGAGCAACAGCATCAGCAGCGGGGGCAAACAGAAGAGGCCCAGAGGAATCCATAACGGAGATCGTGCAGACATGGTGGGCCCCCTTCTTCCCTGAAATGAAACAACCCGATTGAGACTCAAGCATCATAGCATTAGCTGCATCGATTTGAGCCAAGTTGGTCACACTTGGAACAAAAACGATAATTAATTGATAAATAAAGGATATGGCTACACACCTGAACAAGATTCAATCGCTGACCTGTCATAAATGACAATTGTCCAGCTTATCTGAAGTGGCTAAAGTAGCGGTGCGGTTTGACTCACCGTGTGTTCAATACTCCTGTATCTATTTTTGTCAGTAGCACAGAGTGTTAGTTTTGATATGAGTGTTTCTTTTGGTCCCCGTTGTGGGACCATTTTTCTGTCCGCTCCTCAGCCTGTGTCCCCTCGTTTGCTCCCTTGATGCCTCTCTCTTTTGCGACCTGCACTACGGCGCTGCATGACGCATCCGCCCGCTTATTTGCAGAAGCGGGATCTTCATCCATAGGCGGCGTTTGGTCTGGGCTGATACCATGATGCCCTATGGATGCTGTCGGCTACGGAAAGGCACATGAAACTGACAACTCAACTCGTCTCTTTTATTACGCTGTGCGTGATCTCGGCCATGGCCATGGTGATGCTCGGCGGGGTCTTCAGTTTCCGCCAGATGGGAATGGAGCTGCAGCAGAACCGGGTCGACTCCCTGGTAGAGATCATCGACAAGCAGCTCGGGGTGACCGATGACCAGCAAGCCCTTGCCCGCTGGCTGCCCTCCCTGTTGCGGGCCTCCCATGTGGTGGAGCTGGAGATCCGTCAGGACAAGCAGCGGGTCTACTGGTTTCGCGACGTGCAGCAGCAGACGGATGAGAGCCTGCTGATCGCCTACAGCGAGGCGATCCCCAATCAGGCCGGGATGCGGGCCGACTTCAAGCTGGACAGGCCGTTCAAGGAGTTCGAGTACTCCATGAAGGCGATGTTCGGCATCTCTCTGGGTATCTTCATCGTGGTGTTCGGGCTCTGGTACTCCATCCGCTGGCTCCGTCAGCAGTTGCGCGGTGCCGAGCTGCTGGCGGAGCGTGCCCAGCTGATCCTGGATGGCAAGCTGACCAAGCTGGCCCATGACCCTGCCGAGGAGTGGCCCGTTTCGGCCAGTCAGGCCCTCACCCATCTGCTGACCGAGCTGGCCGACGCCCGCAAGGAGCGCAGCCGCTTCGACAACTTCATCCGCAGCAACGCCTTCGTCGACAAGACGACGGGCATCGGCAACCGCCTCTTCTTCGACAACCGGCTGGAGAGCGCCATCATGGAAGCAAGTGTGATCAGCGGCGGCGTGCTGCTGATCGAGCTGGCCGGTCTGGAGGAGCTGGATCCCGAGCTGAGCGGGCGCCCGAGCCAGGAACTCCTGATGGAGGCTAGCGCCACCATCGCCGCCTTCGTGCGAAAGCACAGCGGAGCCCTGCAGGCGCGCTATGCCGGTCAGGTCTTTGCCGTGCTGCTGCCGAACATGTCAGAGAGCGAGATGGTGGACGGTGCCAGCCAGTTGCTCAAGAGTCTGCAGCGGCTGCACTGGCCCGAAGCGGTCAATGCCGACACCGCCGTCTATCTCGGTGCGGTCTGCTATCAAGCACAGGATTCCCTGCTCAAGGTGCAGGAAGAGGCGGAGCTGGCGCTCAAGAGCGCGCGCCTGCAAGGACACAGCGGCTGGTTCCTGTTCGAGAAATCCCTCAACGAGGAGGCGAGCAGCAAGGGAACGGTGCGCTGGCGCACCCTGATCAGCCGTCGCATCGAGGAGCAGGGCATCGACTTCTACGTCCAGCCTGTGCAGCAGGAGCGGGATCAGGTGGTGTTGCAGCAGGAGCTGCTCATCCGCCTTCACGACGAGCAGGGCCGGGAGCTGCAGGCGGGGGTCTTCATGCCCATGGCGGAGAAGGCCGGTCTGCTGCTGCCGCTGGACAGGCTGGTGGTGGCCCGAGCCTTGCGACTGCTGCGCCAGCGACCGGCATCGAGCTGCCCCATCAGCCTCTCTCTGTGCGCCCAGAACCTGCTCACCCGCGAGTTCCAGCGCGAGCTCTTCTTCGAGCTGTTCCAGTTGCCGCGCAGTACCAACGAGGGGTTGATCCTGCAGTTGTCGGAGTCCCAGGTGACCCGCCACTACGAGGCCCTCAAGCGGCCGCTTCGGGCGATGCGCATGCTGGGGTGCAGGCTGGCCATCGATCATGCGGGCCAGGACGTGGTGAGCACCCAGTACATCAAGGAGTTCGAGATCCACTTCCTCAAGCTGCACCCCAGCCTGGTGCGGGAGATCCACCTGCGCCAGGTCAACCAGATGGCGGTACGCAGTCTGGTGGGGGGCTGTGCCAATACCCAGGCCCGGGTCATCGCGGTGGGGGTAGAGAGTGGCGACGAGTGGAAGATGCTGCGACACCTGGGCGTGCATGCCGGTCAAGGTCCCTGGTTTGCCGACCCCGAGCCCCTCAACCTGCCTGACTAGCGTTCCGGCCGGGGTGACAGGCGGCCCTGCTCCTGCAGGCCCGCCAGCCCCTGCAAGCCACCTGTGTGGATGAAGATGATCTTGCTGCCGCGCGCAATGCGGCCTGCCGCCAGTTCGCGAAACAGCCCCCACATCGCCTTGCCACTGTAGATGGGTTCCAGCGGCAAGCCGGTTTCGGCACTGAATGCCTGCACCCATTGCCAGAGTGCCGGACTAAACCTGGCATAGCCGCCGTCGTGGTGATCCAGCGCAATGCGCCAGCCCGGAGTAGTGGCCGCCGCCGGATGCAACCGGCATACCTCGCCGGTGATGAAGTCGGCCCCCTTGAGCACCGCGATGGCCAGGATCTGCTCCTGTGCCCGCTTGCCCGCGATGAGCCCCGCCAGGGTGCCGCCGCTGGCGCAGGGCAGCACCCAGAGATCCGGCGAGAAGGGCACCTCGTCGACAAGCTCGGCCACTCCGGGGATGGCCAGCGGGCTGCTGCCTCCTTCCGGTACCAGCAGGGTGTCGTCATCCTCGAACCTGGCAAGCCATTCGGGATCCTGGCGCCGGCGATAGTCCTGCCGGTCGACAAAAACGAGATCCATGCCCCAGCCTTTCGCCGCTTTCAGGGTGGGATTGCTGACGGTATCCCCTTCACCGCGTATGATGCCCGTGGTGCGCAGTCCCAGTCTGAGTCCTGCTGCGGCCAGGGCGTGAATGTGATTGGAGTAGGCGCCGCCAAAGGAGAGGATGTGGCCCTTGCCCAGCATCTGTGCCTGTTGCAGATGGTATTTGAGCTTTCGCCACTTGTTGCCGGAGAGGGTCGGGTGGATCAGATCGTCCCGCTTGCACCAGAGCGTGACGTCATGGGCTGCCAGCAGAGGATGCCGGATCCGGTGCAGGGGGGAGGGGAGCTGAAGGGGAGCCATGGGATCGTCTCCCGTGGGTGCCAGCGTGGCCGTCGATGCGTCGTTTGTCATAAAGTTGGAGGCTAATAGCCTGTTTATGTTAAGGTTTAGTCCGTTTTACGCGGCCAGGTGAAGATCCAGATGAAGTCACTGTTCAGGCGTTCTCCCTCCAGCCATCAGGTCGGGATCCTGCTGGCCAGCGATCGCATTCTGCTGGCCTGCGTGGACCCCGTTCCCGTGTTTGCCAGCCAGCCTGTCAACGGCCCCCACGACTGGTCCAAGGCCCTGGCCGAGCTGTTTTCCCGGCACGGTCTGGCCAAGTCTAAGGTGCGGGTGGCCCTCGCGGCCAGCCTTTATCAGCAGATCCAGATCGACAAGCCTGCCGTCCCCGATGCCGAGATGGCGGGGGCCCTGCCCTGGGCCATCAAGGATTTCGTCAACGAGCCGGTGTTGCAGCTCGCCATGGATTATGTGGACCTGCCGACGCCCCCTGCCGGGCGTCCGCGCATCAACGTTGTCTGCATGCCCAAGAGCCGGGTGCAGCAGGTGGCGGATGCGGTCAACGGCGCGGCGACCCTGGAGGCCATCGTCAGTGACGAGCTGGCCATGACGGCCCTCTACGAGGCGGACCAGATGGTGCGCATGCTGCTCTGGCAACCCCGGGGGCAGGAGCTGCAACTGCTGGTCTTCCATCGGGGCGGACTCTGTTTCTCCCGCCAGTTGCGTGGATTTGCGAGCCTCACCGGCAGCCATGAGCCAGATGCCGACCAGCTCGACGCGCTGGCGCTGGAGATCCAGCGATCCATCGATTATCTGGCCGGCCATCTCAAGCTGCCCGAGCCCGGCCAGTTGCAACTGGCCATCGCCTCCTCCGCCATGGGGGTACTGGTGCGTCACCTGGAACAGACATTCGGTTTCCCGGTGTCGGCCATGGCAAACAAGGCGGTACTGGCAGGAGTCGAATACCTCAGTGCCTATGGCGCGGCCCTGGGCAGGAGCGACTGATGAAACACCATATCAACCTCTATGGCGCCGAATTCCGGCCAAGACGCCTGTGGGCCAGCCTGCCCCAGATGGCGTTGGTCTGGGGCGGCGTCCTGGTACTGCTGCTGGGGGCCACCCTCTTCTATGGCTGGCAACAGCAGGGCCTCGATCGTGAATTGGCTGGCGTGCGGGCACAGCTCGACGTGCAGCGCGGCGAGGCCAGGCGTCTCGATGCGGAGCTGGCGCGCCATCTGGCGAATGTAGACTTGCAGCGGCAACTGGCCGACAAGCGGGAAGAGCTGGGGGCGAAACAGGCGCTGATGCAGCAGCTTGGCCACCTCTCCCTGCAAAAATCCCAGGGCTATGCGGGGGTGATGGCGGACCTTGCCCGCCTGCGGGATCCCCGCCTCTCCCTGCAACGGCTCGAAATAAGCGACGGGCGCATCAACCTCGCGGGCGTGGCCGAACGCAGTCAGGACGTGCCTGCCTGGGTGAACCGCTTCAAGCAGACCCCCTCCCTGGCGGGCAAGCAGTTTGGCGAGCTCACCCTGAGTCGGGACAAGGAGGGCCAGCTTGCCTTCCAGCTCAGTGGCATAGCGCGGGAGACTCCCTGATGGACATGAAGGCACAATGGCAGGGATGGGCGCAGCAGATCGCAGCCCTCAGCCTGCGCGAGCGGATCCTCATTCTGTTGACCGGGGTCGTGCTGCTCGGGGCCATGGGCATCTATGGCTGGCTGGATGACGCCGACACCCGGCTGGGCCAGGATCGGCAGGCCCTGGCTGCGGCGCAGCGGGATCTGGAGATCCTGATTCTGGAAAACCAGGGCAAGCAGGCCAGGCTGGGGCGGGATCCCGATGCCCAGGTACGCGAGCAGCTCGCTGGTGTCGAGACCACTCTGCGCCAGATGGATGCCGAGCTGCTGGCTCAGACGGTGGATCTGATCCCCGCCCACGAAATGCCCGCGGTGCTGGAAGCCCTGTTGTCCCGCTCCGCCAACCTGCATATGCTGGCGCTCACCTCCCTCAAGCCCGAGCCGCTGATGGCCGGGGAGCAGAAGGTGAACCTGTTCAGGCACGGCATCCAGCTTCAGCTGGAGGGCGGCTATTTCGATGTCTACCAGTACCTGAAAGCGCTCGAAGCCCTGCCTCGGCACTTCTACTGGAAGGGCTTTGACTACCGGGTGGTCGAGCATCCCAAGGCGGCGGTAGCGATGGAGATCTACACCCTCAGCACCAGCAAGGAGTTCATCCGTGGTTAAGCGGCATGTCGGCGGGACGGGATCCCGCATTTTTGCCTTCCCATCCTGGCGCTGGCTGGCCCTGTGGGGGAGCCTGCTCGCGCTGCAGGCCCAGGCCGAGGTGCTGCAGGATCCCACCATGCCCCTGGCGGGATCCGGCTCGGCGGCGAGTGTCGCCAAGGAGGCCGGTCTGCCCAGGTTGCAGAGCGTCATCCTGGGGAGCGGGCCCGCCCTGGCGGTGCTCGACGGTCAAAGCTACCGGGTCGGCCAGCAGGTCAACGGATTCCGGCTGGTGGGGATCAGCGCCGACAGCGTAGTGCTGGAAAAAGCGGGCAAACGCCAGACACTGACCCTGTTTGGCAGCAAGATCCGGATGTGAAGTGGGTGTCGCACGGGATGGTGCGGGCCAGGTTTGTCGAGTTTCATAGCGAGTCAGGTGCACGAATAACATGAAAAAACCCCCTTTTTGTCTGCTTCCCCTCGCGCTGGCGGTGGCGGGTTGCACTACCTATCGTCACCCCGAGCCGGTACAGGCCAAAGATGCACTCAAGCAGGCGATGAGCGAGCAGAGCCCGACCGCCCCCCTGACTTCCCTGCCGCCCTCGGTGCAGAGCGAGCTGTTGCAGCTCAATCGTCCCCAGCAGCCGATGACCATTCCCGAGAAGCGGATGCGCATCGCGGCCCATGACGTGGACGCGGTGGAGTTCTTCGGCTCCCTGTTCAAGGGCTCCCGCTACAGCGTGGCGGTCCATCCCGGTGTGGCGGGCGTCATTTCGGTAGAACTCAAGGACGTGACCCTGCAGGAGGCGCTGGCGACCGTCGGCGACATGTACGGCTTCGACGTACAGCGCAAGGGCAACGTGTTCCACGTCTATCCCGCCGGTCTGCGTACCGAGACCATTCCGGTCAACTACCTGATGATGGCCCGGCGCGGTCTCTCCCGTACCTCGGTGAGCACAGGCGGGGTGACGGCCAACGACAACAACAATGGCAATAACAACAACTTCGACAACGGCCTGAACAACAGCGGCAACAACAACAGCCAGGGCAACACCGCCAGCGGTGACAACAACACCAACAGCAACGGCACCCGCATCGAGACGGACAGCAACAACGACTACTGGACCGATCTGCGGGATTCCCTGCAGACCCTGATCGGCACAGGGGAAGGGCGGGCCGTCATCACCAGTCCCCAGGCGGGCCTGGTCACGGTGCGTGCCTATCCCAAAGAGCTCAAGGCGGTGCGCGAGTTCCTGGACCAGTCCGGCGAACACCTCAAGCGCCAGGTGGTGCTGGAAGCGCGGATCCTGGAAGTGTCCCTCAACGAGGGTTACGAGCAGGGGGTGGACTGGAGCGGCCTCTCCGCAAGCTGGGACGGCGGCAAGGGCATCACGGGGGGCGGCTCCCTCATGGACAGCCCCATCGCTTCGACCCCCAACCAGATCTTCCGGGCTCTGGGGGGCGGCGCCGGTTTCACCATCTCTGATGGCAACTTCAACGTCGCGGTCAGCCTGCTCAAGACCCAGGGGGACGTGAACACCCTCTCCAGCCCGCGCGTGACGGCCACTAACAACCAGAAAGCGGTGATCAAGGTGGGGACGGACGAATACTTCGTCACCAACGCCTCGACCACCACCACCACCTCGGGGACTTCGGCCCCCATCGTCACCCCGAACGTGGAGCTGACCCCCTTCTTCTCGGGGATAGCCCTGGACGTGACGCCCCAGATCGACGAGCAGGGCAAGGTATTGCTGCATATCCACCCCTCCGTCATCGACACCGAGGAGCAGAGTAAGACCATCAGCGTCGGCACCGCCGATCCCCTGGTGTTGCCGCTGGCCAAGAGCTCTATCCGCGAGTCCGATACCGTGGTGCAGGCCAACAATGGGGACATCATCGTCATCGGTGGTCTGATGAAGACCGACAGGCAGGAGATCGTCAGCAAGGTGCCCCTGCTGGGTGACATCCCCTGGGTCGGCGAGGCCTTCACCAACCGCCGGGAGAGCAACCGCAAGGTGGAGCTGGTGATCCTGCTCAAGCCCACCGTGGTGGAAAAAGACACCTGGCAGAAAGAGCTGCAACGCTCCTCCGAGCTGCTCGACAAATGGTATCCCCCCAAGGGCTGATCCGGGATGACGCGCCTGTTGAGCACTCCTTCTCCCATGTGGTGGCGCCTCCCGGCTGCTGCCAGTCTGCCCTGCCCGACGGCGGTGGCGCCATGTCGCTGATCCGGGGCTGTCTGCGGCTGCGCGCCCTGGACTCTGGCCGGGAGGGAGCATGTATCTGAGCCACTTCGGACTGCGGGAGGCTCCCTTCGGCCTGACCCCGAACACCGGTTTCTATTACGGCCTGCCCCCCCACGAGGAGGCCATGCAGGTGCTCAACTGGGCGCTTTCCCAGGGGGAGGGGTTCATCAAGGTGACCGGCGAAGTCGGCACCGGCAAGACCCTGCTCTGTCGCAAGCTGCTGAGCGAGCTCGGCTCCGAGGCCTGCCCGGTGCGTCTGGCCTGGCTGCCCAACCCCCATCTCACTCCGGGGGAGCTGCGCACGGCCCTGGCCCTGGAACTGGGGTTGACGCTGGCGGGGGAGAGCGAGCTGGATCTCACGGATCGCATTCACCGCCATCTGATCTCCCTGCATCGGCAGGGGAGCCGGGTGGTGGTGCTGATCGACGAGGCGCAAGCCCTGCCGGACGAGACCCTGGAGGCGATCCGGCTGTTTGGCAACCTGGAAACCGAATCCAGCAAGCTGCTGCAAATCGTGCTGTTCGGCCAGCCCGAGCTGGATGCCAGGCTCGGGCAGCCCCGTCTTCGCCAGTTGCGCCAGCGCATCGGTTTTTCCTACCGCCTGCGGCCGCTGCGGCTCGACGAGACCCGGGCCTATCTGGAGTACCGGCTGCAGGTGTCCGGCTATCGCGGGGCCGCCCTGTTCGATGGCCGCGCCCTGCGCAGGCTGTGGCGCGCATCCCGCGGCATTCCCCGCCTCATCAACATACTGGCGCAGAAGTGCCTGATGCTGGCCTATGGTCGCGGTGTGCGGCGGATCGACAGCGCCCTGGTCCGGCTCGCCATCCGGGATACCGATGATGTCCGCCGTGGCCGTCTCACCCTCTGGTGGCCCCTGTTGTTGTTGTTGGGCACCGCCCTGGCGTATGGAGTCTGGTCATGAGCGTGATCAATCAGATGCTGAAAGATCTGGATAGGCGTCAGCAAGAGGCCGAGGGAGCCGCCGTCTATGTGGCGCCGGTGCGCCAGCAAGGCTGGTGGATGCTGGTGCTGACCCTGCTGTGTACCCTGGCCCTGGGGATCCTCGGCTGGCGCACCTGGATCTTCTGGCAGCAGAGCCTGCGAGCCTCCCTGCCAGCGGCGCAGGTCGAGGCCCCCCGCACCGCCCCTGCGGTGGCGCCATCCGCGCCCCTGGCGGTGGTGGCCACCACGCAGGCGGTCTCCTCTGCTGCGCCAGTGGCAAAGGTGCCCGCCGCCAGTGCCGAGTCGACCGCCGCGAGAGTGGCCCCCTCCGCAGCCGAGCAGGCTCCGGCCGATGAGGCCGTGCTCGCCGATGAGGGCAATCCGGAGGAAGCGCTGGGGGACGAGACGATCCCGAGCGACGAGGAGCTGCAGCCGGACCTCTATGCCGAGCTGGCCGCGGAGCAGAGCGCCGAAGAGGCGCCTGCACCCGCCGCGCCGCGCAAACCCGGGATCCTGAAGATCGAGACGGTGGAACTCTCCGACGCCGAGCTGGCCACCCTGGCCGAGCGCAAGGCGACCACGGCCATGGCCAAGGGACGGATGCAGGAGGCGCAGGATGGCTACTACGAGGTGCTGGCCCACGATCCCCACAACCAGGGGGCGCGGGAACAGCTGGCGGGCCTGCTCTATGGCGCCGGACGGCTGACCGAGGCCGCCCAGGTGCTGGAAGAGGGGCTGAGGCTGGATCCCGCGCAGGCGGACCTGCGTCTGCTGCTGGCCCGTGTGGCCATCAGCGTAGGGGATCGGCAGAAGGCGCTGGATTGGCTCACCGGCTATCAGCCCGATATTGCCAGCAATCTGGATTATTACGCCACCTGGGCCGGCCTTGCCCAGGAGCTGGGGCAGCCTGTCCAGGCGTCCGAGATGTACGTCAGGCTGTTGCGCCAGCAGCCAGATCAGGGGCGCTGGTGGCTGGGACTGGGGGTGGCGGAGGATGGTCAGGGACACCGTCAGCGGGCACTGGATGCCTATCGCAATGCCCAGTTGCACGGCAATCTGGGGGAGGCCTCCACCCAATGGCTCGAACAACGAATTGGCCAACTGACCCATTGATTAAAGCGGCAGTTCGATGAGCCCATGCCATCGGACCAGGCAGCGGGCGTGAAGCAACAGAGATCGGAGCAACAATGGCACAACCCAGACTGAAAATGCGCCTAGGCGACCTGCTGGTACAGGAACAGATCATCTCGGATGATCAGCTGCAGCTCGCCCTGCAGCAGCAGCGCCAGACCGGCCGCAAGCTGGGGACCACCCTCATCGATCTCGGCTTCATCAGCGAGGTGCAACTGCTGACCTTCCTCGCCCGTCAGCTGGATGTGCCCTTCTTCGATCTCAACAACCTCACCATCGACGTCTCGGCCGTGGCGCTGTTGCCCGAGGTACAGGCGCGCCGCTACCGGGCGCTGGCCGTCAACCTGAGCGACGACAAGGTCACCGTGGTGATGTCGGATCCGGCGGATCTGAGCGCCCTCGACGCCATCGCTGCCCTGCTCAGCCCGCGGGAGCTGGTGCTGGCCGTGGCCCGTGAAGGCCAGCTGCTGGAGTATTTCGACCGCCTCTATCGCCGCACCCGGGAGATAGAGAACTTCGCGGTGCAACTGCACGAAGAGCACCAGGAGACCGGCTTCGAGCTGGGGGCCGGCAGCCTCAATGCCGCAGCCGACGAGGGGGAGGCGACGGTGGCCAAGCTGCTGCGCTCCCTGTTCGAGGACGCGGTACAGGTGGGGGCCTCCGACATCCATATCGAACCGGACGAGAAGGTGCTGCGCATTCGCCAGCGTATCGACGGCGTGCTGCACGAGAACATCCTCAACGAGGTGCGCATCGCCCAGGCGCTGGTGCTGCGCCTCAAGCTGGTGGCCGGGCTCGACATCTCCGAGAAGCGTCTGCCCCAGGATGGCCGCTTCAACATGAAGGTGCGCGGCCGCGATGTGGATGTGCGGATGTCCACCATGCCGGTGCAGTATGGCGAGTCCGTGGTGATGCGGCTGCTGGATCAATCCTCCGGCATCTTGTCGCTCGCCGAGACCGGGATGCCACCCGCCATCCTGACCCGCTTCCGCCGTCAGCTCAAACGCCCTCACGGCATGATCCTGGTGACGGGCCCGACCGGCAGCGGCAAGACCACGACGCTCTACGGCGCCCTCTCCGAGCTCAACCAGGCCAGCCACAAGATCATCACGGTGGAAGACCCGGTGGAGTACCGTCTGCCCCGCATCAGCCAGGTGCAGGTCAATCCCAAGATAGGGCTCACATTCTCCCAGGTGCTGCGCTCCACCCTGCGCCAGGATCCGGACATCCTGCTGGTGGGGGAGATGCGGGACAACGAGACGGTGGAGATCGGCCTGCGCGGCGCCATCACGGGTCACCTGGTGCTGACCACCTTGCACACCAACGACGCCGTGACCAGCGCCCTGCGTCTCATCGACATGGGGGCGCCCGGCTATCTGGTGGCGAGCGCCCTGCGGGCCGTGGTGGCCCAGCGCCTGGTGCGGCGGGTGTGTGAACACTGCGCCTGCGAGACGGCGCCGGACGAGGGGCAGGCTACCTGGCTCTCCGTGCTTTCCGGTGAAGCGCCGGGGCAGCATCGCTATCGCAAGGGGCGGGGTTGCCAGAGCTGCAACTTCACCGGCTACGCGGGCCGGATCGGGGTGTACGAGCTGCTGGAGCTGGATCAACCCATGATGGATGCCCTGCGCCGCAACGATGCCGAGGGGTTTGCCCGGGCGGCACGGGCGCACGAGCACTACCGTCCCCTGGCCCTGACGGCGCTCGACTATGCCCGCGAGGGGATCACCTCGGTGGACGAGGTGCTCCGGCTGGCCGAGGACCTGGGGTAACGCATGAGGCATCTGGATCGTACTGAATCACTCTGCCGGGGTCGCCCATGAACCGTTTTGCTTACAAGGGGCGTGACAGCCAGGGCCAGGCCGTCAGCGGCGTGGTGGAAGCGGTCAGCGAGCTGGCCGCCGCCGAGCAGCTGATGCGCCGCGGGGTGATGCCCACCGAGCTGAAGGCCGGCAAGGCCAGGTCTGCCAGCATCGACTGGTCGCTGCTGCTGGAAGGGAGCGTCAAGCTGGAGGAGCTGGTGGTCTTCAGCCGCCAGATGTATGCCCTGACCCGTGCAGGCATCCCTATCCTGCGCGCCATCGCGGGGCTGGAGGAGAGCGCCCACAGCAAGCCCCTCAAGCGGGCGCTTCACGCCCTGGGGGAGGATCTGGCCAACGGCCGGCCGCTGTCGAGCGCGATGCAGTCGCACCCGAAGGTGTTCAGCAGCCTCTTCGTGGCCATCATCCACGTGGGGGAGAACACGGGTCAGCTGGAGGAGGCCTTCCTGCAGCTCGCCAACTATTTCGATCTGGAGCTGGAGACCCGCAAGCGGATCAAGACCGCCATGCGCTACCCCACCTTCGTGCTGATTGCCATCGCCGTCGCCATGGTGATCCTCAACATCATGGTGATCCCCGTCTTTGCCGGGATGTTTGCCAAGTTCGGGGTGGAGCTGCCGCTGGCGACCCGTATCCTGCTGGCCACCTCCCACTTCTTCGTTCACTACTGGTGGCTGCTGCTCGCCATCCTGGTGGGCGCCGTCGTCGGCTGGCGACGCTGGGTTGCCACCACCAAAGGCAGGCTGACCTGGCACAGATGGCAGCTGCGGCTGCCCATCGTCGGCTCCATCATAGAGCGCTCCCTGCTTGCCCGTTTTGCCCGCAGCTTCTCCATGATGCTCAAGGCCGGCGTGCCGCTCAACACGGCGCTGACCCTGGTGGCCGATGCGGTGGACAACGCCTGGATGGCGGGGCAGATCCGCGACATGCGGGGCGGCATCGAGCGGGGGGAGAGCCTGCTGCGCACCGCCGGGGCCAGCGGTCTGTTCACCCCTCTGGTGATGCAGATGATCGCGGTGGGGGAGGAGACCGGCCAGGTGGACGAGCTGCTGCACGAAGCGGCCGAGTATTACGAGCGTGAGGTGGATTATGACCTCAAGAGCCTCACCGCCCGCATCGAACCCATCCTCATCGGCATAGTGGCGGTCATGGTACTGGTGCTGGCGCTGGGTATCTTCACTCCCATGTGGGACATGATGAGAGCTGTTCGCGGTCAGTAGGCAGTATCTTCGATGCCGCCCGTGCCGGGCACAGAGAACAAGGTATAAAAGAGCATGAGCAGAGAGTCCGAGCAGGATGAGCACTGGCTGGGGGGATATCGGCGGGTCGTCGTCTTTATCCTGCTGGCAGTCATCGTCACGACCCTGGTCATGAGCTATCGCAATCACAGGGAAGAGGCGCTGGCCATCAGCGCCAGCCTGCTCGGTGAGCAGTTCGCACAGCGGGCCCAGCGCCTGCACGGACGCTGGCTCGACGAGCGGCGTCCGTCGGTGCTCCATGCCGAGGGCACCGCCTGGCTGTTCGATGAGCGGGGCTGGCCTCTGGCGGTGTTGCCGCGCCAGTCGCCATCGGCCGATTGCCGTCAGCTCTGGCTCGCCCTGCTGGGGCACGATGAGGGGCTTTCATCCTGGCAGGCCCTTGCCAGCGAAGGGGGCGACGGGTGTGAATTCGGCCAGGAAGGACACTGGCTGCACTACAGCTTAACCGATGGCCGGGTGGTGGCCCGCCCCTGATTGGGTGCTTCAAGTATTTCATTGACATGATTTTTTTCTATCCGCATGAAATAATGCGGACCATTACGGAGGCAGCATGGCAGCAAAGAGAGTGAGACCCGTTAGGGCGCTTGGCCGGATGGCCGGTTTTTCCCTGATTGAGCTGGTGATCGTCATCGTGATCCTGGGGATCCTGGCCGTCACCGCCTTGCCCCGTTTTCTCGATGTGACCGACGAGGCGAAGAAGGCGAGCGTGGAAGGGGTGTCCGGCGGTTTCGCCACCGGAGTGTCCCTGGTGCGGGCCCAGTGGGAGGCCGAAGGGCGTGCCAGGCAGGATGGGCTCAACACCGTGCTCTATGACGGCTCGCGTTTCTATCTGACCACGCCGACCGACAGCCAGGTCAGCAATGGCGAGCTCTCTCCCGGGTATCCCATGGACACGGCAGCAAGTGGCACGCCCGATGTGGATCCGGCCAGCCTGACGGCGGCCCGCTGCCTCAATATTTGGGAGGGGTTGTTGCAGAATCCTCCCAAGGCTACTGCCCGCTTTGACGAGGTGCGCGGTAGCGGCAATGACCTGAAGTTCTATGCCACGGTGAGCAACAATGGACTGGATTCGGTCTGCCGTTACTATCTGGTCAACAGCCTGAGCAAGGGAAGTGATGGACGTTATCAGGACCCGCAAGGGAGCACGGATGCGTTCATGAGTTTCAGTTATCGCCCGGCCTCCGGCCAGGTGACCACCCATATCAATTGATAAACCGAGGAAAGACGTAATGAAAAAGCAATCGGGCTTTACCCTGATCGAACTGGTCATCGTGATCATCATTCTGGGCATTCTGGCGGTCACCGCCGCACCCAAGTTCCTGAATCTGCAGGAGAATGCCAAGAAGTCTGCCGCTCAAGGTGTGCAGGCGGCTGTTAGCAGTTCTGCACAGCTGGTTTATAGCAAATCAGCATTGGAAGGCGAAGAGCGCGTTAGTAGTGCTGCGGTGACTGGTTCTGATGGTACATCGATTGATACTGCCTATGGTTATCCAAAGGCGAGTGATGCTGGGATCAGAAATGCAGTAACGATCGATGGCTCCTGGAAGGGGAGTGAGGCTACAACAGGTAGCTCGTATCAGTTCAAAGCTGATAGCGACCTGAAAAAAGATGCAAAGTGTGTTCTTTATACTCAGGCTACAAGTACCGCAACTGCAACTACCATCGTTGGCAAGTTGAGTGCTGATAATGGTACGTGTGTGCAGCCCTAAGACTTTGAATGATGAGCGAGGCTTCGGCCTCGCTTTCTCTTTTCCCTGATGAGAAGTCCCATGCCTGCAACCAAGGGCTTTACCCTGATTGAGCTGGTGATCGTGATCCTGTTACTCGGGATTCTGGCCGCCTTTGCCGTGCCCAAATGGCTGGGCAAAGGCGGCTTTGAAACTCAAACCGTGCGTGACGAGCTGCTGACCCGCCTGCGGCTGGTGCAGACCATGAACATGCAGGAAGGGGACGCGCGCTGCACCCAGCTGGTGGTGGAGCCGAGCCGCTTCGGTCATCTGACCCTGCTTGGCAGCTGTACCCCCAAGCCCATCTCCGGCTGGAGTGCGGACGAGCAGAGCCGGGGGCGAGTCATCACCGCCTCCGGCGGCCTCTCCCTGCCTCAAGGGAGCTTTTCTTTCGACAAGCGCAGCGGCCGTCCGCTCTCACCCTCAACCTGCGTCAATGGCTGCAATCTGGCGGTGAGCAGCGGGCAGGAGAGCGCCCGGCTGCGCATCGAGCCGGAAGGTTATATCCATGCCCTCCCTTAAGGCCCGGTGCGGCTTCACCCTGATCGAGTTCGTGGTCGGTATTGTGCTGCTGGCCATCGCCCTGACCGGCGTCCTGGGGCTTCTCATCAATCAGGCACCCCAGGCGGTGGATCCGGTGCAGCAGGTACGCGCCGCCCAGCTCGCCCAGCGCATCCTCGGCGAGATGCTGGAGAAGTCTTTCGACGAGCATTCCGATCACAACGGCGGCCGTTTTCGCTGTGGCGAGACGGCCGGTGTGCCCGTCTTCACCTATCCCCCCTGCACGGCGAGCGCCGACTATGGCCCCGATGGTGGCGAGACCCGCCCCTACACGTTCAACGACGTGGACGATTTCGACACGGCAGGCCGCTGGGTGGACGCCAGCTACTTTACCCAGGCCTCGGCCGCGAGCAGCGAAGAGGAGTATCGGCGCTACCAGGTGAAGATCGCGGTGGTGCCGGATACCCTCTTTGGCAGCGCGGGGGAGGGGGCCGAGTCCATCGGCAAGCGCATCACCCTGACCGTGCGCCTGCCGGACGGGAGCGAGCTGGTCTTCGGCCTCTATCGGGGGAACTACTGATGGGCAAGCCACATTCCCGTGATGCCGCGTGGGAACACCCATGTGCCAGACTCGCCCGTGACCGCGTCCGACTCGGGCGTGAGGGGGGCTTCACCCTGGTGGAGCTGGTGATGGTGATCCTGCTGCTCGGGGTGATGGCGACATTTTCCAGCCAGTTTATCGGCATCGGCACCCAGATTTACGGAGATGCCAGCCGCCGCGAGCAGCTGATGAGCGATGCCCGTTTCGCCCTGGAGCGGCTCAACCGCGAGGTGCGCGACGCGGTCCCCGGCTCGCTGCGTATCGAGGACGAGGCATATAACGCCCTGGATCAGGGCAGCTGTCTGCGCTTCTGGCCCATCGCCACCGCCAGTCGTTATCTTGCCCTTAACCTCGCCGTGTCAGACAGCGCATCGACGCTGGCCCTGGTGATGGCGACGCCGGCCTCGGCGGCCAACCCACTGGGCGTCGATGAGAATGCCGTCAAGGCAGGGGACAAGTTGGTGGTGTTTCCTGTGCCTGTGTCCAACACGGCTGAGCCCTTGCTGGCGGGGTGCGACTATGGCCGCTGTGTCGTGCAGGTGACGCAGGTGATGACCCCCCCCGTATCCGGCGCGCAGACCATCCACTACGACGGCCCGGGACTGGATGGCTTCTCCCCCGCCAGCCGCGTCTATTTTGCCCGTGAGCAGGTGCGCTACTGCGTGACGGGCACCACCCTGACCCGGGCCAGCACCATCATCGGCGGGTCGCTGCCCGACCCGGGTGAAGGCGTATTGATGGCGGAGCATCTCCGTCCTCACTCCTATTACTTCTATCGGGAGGAGGGGGCCTTCAACGAGAGCGAGGTGGGGCTGCGACTGGAGGTGGAGCGCGGCGGTGAGCGGGTGCTCTTCAACCACACGCTGGAGCAGCTCAATGTCCCCTAGATCCCCGCGCGTCATGGCGCCCCAGGGCGGCAGTGCCATCATGGTCGCCCTGTTTGTCATCGTCATCATGGGGCTGCTCGCCGCCGCCATGGGACGCTTCCTGCTCGACAGCAGCGAGAAGAATACGGTGGAGGTGCGCGGCGTGCGGGCCCTGATGGCGGCCCAGAGCGCCGTCGAAATCGGGCTCTATCGCCTCTACCCCAACGGCCACTGGCAGGGGCAGAGCTGCAGCGATCTCAGCCTGGACCTCCCCGCCGATGCGCTGGGATTGGCGGGTTGCCGAGCCAGCCTGGGTTGTACAGAGGTGATCGTCGACCATAACGCTCGTACCACCAAGGGGTGGCGACTGACGGGTATCGGTCAGTGCGGGGATGACAGCGGCGGCGCCTCCCCCGATTTTGCGGTCAGCCGCAGCGTGATGGCGGAGGCCTTCGATGGCACCACGCCGTGAGACCCCTTGCAAGGAGCCCGCATTCATGACGTCAAAACAGCCTCTTTGGGGTCCCATGCTGTTCACCATGCTGCTGGGTGCGGCCTCGGTACAGGCGGCCGATCAGTGCATGGGGGTGTTTGATTACCCGGTCCAGAGCCATGCCTCTCCGGGAAAGCTCTCCATGACAGATGGTTCCTCGATCGTGGGGGCCAGCCAGCCGGCCAACTATCCGTTTCTGAGTGCCTCTCTCGGCGGCCAGTCCGGCTGTTCGACCAGTACGGGGAACGCCGGGGGTCAGTATGTGGGCAGTGCCTGGCAATCCTATTGCGGGATCACGGGAGCGTTGGCCACACCACTTGCGGACCAGACCTTCAAGGCCGACCCCAAGGATTTCCCCGCCGCCACCCAGGATTTCCCCAGTTATAGCGGCGGCAGCAATGTGTCTTGTAACGGCGCGATAAACCTGAGCCCTGGCAACTATGGGGCAGGAAACTGGTCTGGCTGGAATTGTCAGGCCACGCTGGAGAGCGGCAAGAATTACTACTTCCAGAGCCTCTCCCTCTCCGGAGGGGCGGCACTGAATGTCAATGGCGCCAATGTGTTCGTCAAGACCCTGACCATGCAAGACTCGAGCAAGCTGCAGGGGACGGGCACGCTGAACGCGAACAGTGTCACCCTCAATGAAGGTGCGACCCTCTCCGGTCTTGCCATCAGGGTCCATGACACCCTGGCGGTGGCGGTCAACCAGGCAGACCAGGTCGCGGCCGCCCGCTTTCAGCCTCACTCATTGAACAGCCTGACTCTGGGGGCGCAGAGCGTCATCACCCTGGCGAATGGGCAGTGGGCGATCCGTACGCTGACGATGAAAAACAACAGCCGGATCAACTTCGTTGATAGCGGTAGTACGACCAAGGCCCACATGGACATCTACACCCTGGCCATGATGAGCGAGTCCAAGATCTACTCAAGCGGGACAGGCTCCCCTCCAGACAACTTACTGATCAAGCTCTATCAGAGCCTGAGCATGCAGGATGGGTCTGCCGTGAAGGGCTATGTGCATGCTCACTATCTCGACCAGCTCAGCCTCAGCGGCACCCACGAGGTCGTGTTCTATCTCTCCGGCGGGGAACATTGGATCGACAAGCTCAGCATCAGCAACACCAATCTGGATGTGGTGGTGGATGATGACAGCACGGCTCGGCTCTATGTGAATGGCGACATTTCCCTGCGTGGTCAGATGAATGTCAACGCAGAGGGCTCGGCAAACAACTTCCTGTTCTACGGGTTTGGCAAGGCCACCCTGAGCGGTAATGCCAAGCTCAACGCCATTCTCTATGTGAAAGCAGGCAATCTGACCATGAGTGACCAGGCTGTGCTGACCGGGGCAGTGTCCGCCGTCAACGTGACCATGTCAGGCTGGGGCAGCAAGATCATCCATGAGCCCTTTACCGGCGACTGGCCCGACGTATGCCAACCGGAAGGCGTCACCCTGCACCACTTCGAACTCGACCATACGGGATCAGGCCTCACCTGCAACCCAGAATCGGTCACGGTCAGAGCCTGTGCCGACCTGGCGTGTACGGCCCTGGTGACGGACCCTGTGGAGGTTCAGCTCTCGGTTACCCCTGAGAGCAACGGGCTCTGGGTCGGTGGGGGCAATATCTCCCTTTCCGGCGGTGCCGCGTCCGTCTCCTTGCGGGGCAACAAGCCCGGAGTGCTGACGATCGGTGTGGCAAGCGCTACCCCTCAGGCCGGGTCTGCCACCCTGTGTCGGGCCGCGGGTGGCGAGCCGAGTGCCGAGGACTGCACCCTGGACTTTGCCGACAGCGGCTTCCTGTTCGAGGTGCAAGATACCTATGCCAACAAGCCGCAGCAGGTGCTGATGAAGGCGGTCAAGAAAGATGACGCCAGCCAGCAGTGCGTGCCGGGCTTTGCCGATGTGAGCAAGCCCGTCAGCTTCTGGAGCGACTACATAGATCCGACTGGCAATGCATTTGGCAGCAAGGTGACGGTCAATGGCAGTGCCGTCGCCACTAGCCAGGCGGCGGCCGCCAGCACGGAACTGGCCTTCGATGCCCAGGGGGAGGTGACCCTGACGGTCAACTACCCGGATGCGGGCAAGATGCAGCTCAACGCCCGCCACGAGGGCAGCGGCGACAGCGCCGGGTTGGTGATGACGGGGGCGGATCAGTTTGTCTCCCGCCCGGTGGGGCTCTGCATCACGCCCACCCAGGGGACCTGCGCGGCAGGTGATATCACCTGCCCTGTGTTCAAGAGGACGGGAGACAGCTTCTCGCTCAATATCCAGGCCATGGCGTGGCAGAGCGACAGCGATGGGGATATCTGCACCGGCAATGGCACCACCCCCAACTTCGTGTTGTCCGACATCGCCCTGACCAGCGAGCTGGTGGCCCCTCAGGGGGGCGTGGTCGCCCAGGTCACCCCGACCAGGTACAGCCACGTTGCAGCCAGTGCCAGCCTCAATACACCCGCCCTCAGCCTCAACGAGGTCGGGGTCTTCAGGATCAAGGCGACGCCACCAGCGGCTACGTTGCCAGAGGGAAGCACAGTATCAACGGGCTATTTCGGTTACACCATCCCTCCCGCCACCAGCGTACCGTTGGGGCGCTTCGTACCCTGGGACTTCAACATGACGAGCGGTACCGTCACCCCGGCCTGCGGCGGTTTCAGCTATATGAGCCAGCCATTCGGGATACAGACGGTGGTGGAGGCGCGCAACAAGGAAGGGAGTGTCACGAGGAACTACCGTGATGCCTTTGCCAGAGGGGCCCTCACCCTGGTGGCCGCCAACAATCAGGACGGGGTGGACAGATCCAATCGGCTGGCACCTCTGGCCGCCAGCTGGACCGAAGGAACAGGCAAGCAATCAGGTCAAACCCGCTTTATGCGGCTGCGCGAACTGACCCCTAGCCTGACCGCACCGGAAGAGCCCTTGCCGCTCCTGCGACTAGGGCTCAGAGTGACGGACGGTGAGACTCCTGAGACCAGCTTCCTCAGCGGTCGGAACATGAATCCGGCCGTCAGCGGCAACTGCCAGAGCGGGGTGAACTGCACCGCCAGGCAGCTCTCTATTTTGCAAGGGGAGAACGACACCATGATCGCCTATTACGGCCGCCTGCTGGCCAGCACTCGTCAGGGGGCGGCCAGCGCCCCGCTGGCGCTGCCGCTTCAGGTGCAATATTTCGAAGGGGGCCTGTGGCGAGCCAATTCGCAAGATATCTGTACCCAGATCTCCCTGGCGGGAGGTGGTATCGTCTTTACCGATGCGGAGCAACGCTATGACTCCGCGACGGGGGATCTGATCCTCAAAGACGGTACCCGCATTCGCCTTGGTCTCGGCAATGTGGCTCCGGGCGGTACTCAGGTCGGTTTCGACGCAGGCGAGACCCGGTTCCACTTCGCGCCACCCAATCAGGCGGTGCGCATTCCCTATCGGATCGTGCTGGAGCAACAGCCATCCCAACCCGTCTGGTTGGCGGATCCGGCCACGGCGGATCACCTGCTGGGAGAGGCCATTTTCGGCCGGGATCGGGGTAATGACAGAATTATTTATCGCCGCGAAGTGATGCCCTGACACCCGGGCTGACACGGGGAGATAGACGCATTGCTGTACAGTGGCGTCTTATCTCCTTGTTTCGTAGTGTTTGTCGGCCTGAGCGGGTGAGTGATGACTCGCATTTTTGTCGCGCCTGATTGATTGGCGACAGTTTGAGCGCTTGCCCATTGGGGTGGGCATTGGTAAAGTTAGCCGGTTTTCTGCACCTCCAAATTCTTAGGATTTCCCGTAGCCATGTTCAAAAAGCTCAGAGGCGTCTTTTCCAACGATCTGTCGATCGACTTGGGAACTGCCAACACCCTGATCTATGTAAAAGATCAAGGGATCGTCCTTAACGAACCCTCAGTTGTCGCCATTCGCCAAGAGCGCGGGAACGCCAAATCGGTCGCTGCTGTCGGTCATGCCGCCAAGCAGATGCTGGGTCGTACCCCGGGTAACATCTCCGCCATTCGCCCGATGAAAGACGGCGTGATCGCCGATTTCTACGTGACCGAGAAGATGCTGCAGCACTTCATCAAACAGGTTCACGACAACAACTATTTCCGCCCCAGCCCGCGCGTGCTGGTGTGCGTGCCCTGCGGCTCCACCCAGGTGGAACGTCGCGCCATCAAGGAATCCGCTCTGGGCGCCGGCGCCCGCGAGGTTTACCTGATCGATGAACCCATGGCTGCCGCCATCGGTGCCGGCCTGCCGGTCTCCGAAGCGACCGGTTCCATGGTGGTGGACATCGGTGGCGGTACCACCGAAGTGGCCATCATCTCCCTGAACGGCGTGGTCTACTCCCAGTCCGTCCGTATCGGTGGCGACAAGTTCGACGAAGCCATCATCAGCTACGTCCGTCGCAACTACGGCAGCCTG
The DNA here is from genome assembly GCF_017939325.1 of Aeromonas sp. MaB10011B. NCBI lineage: Bacteria > Pseudomonadati > Pseudomonadota > Gammaproteobacteria > Aeromonadales > Aeromonadaceae > Aeromonas > Aeromonas sp. MaB10011B. Next base: position 67,415 of record NZ_JAGKRK010000022.1, read on the forward strand.
ATCGGGGAAGCCACCGCCGAGCGCATCAAGCACGAGATCGGCTCCGCCTATCCGGGCGAAGAGGTGCGCGAGATCGAAGTGCGCGGTCGCAACCTGGCCGAGGGTGTGCCCCGCAGCTTCACCCTGAACTCCAACGAGATCCTGGAAGCGCTGCAAGAGCCGCTCTCCGGCATCGTCTCCGCCGTCATGGTGGCCCTGGAGCAATCCCCGCCCGAGCTGGCGTCCGACATCTCCGAGCGCGGCATGGTGCTGACCGGTGGTGGTGCCCTGCTCAAGGACATCGACCGTCTGCTGATGGAAGAGACCGGCATCCCGGTCGTCGTGGCTGAAGATCCCCTCACCTGTGTCGCCCGTGGCGGTGGCAAGGCGCTGGAGCTGATCGATATGCACGGTGGCGATCTGTTCCACTACGAATAAGACCCAAAGCCGGCCGAGCGCCGGCTCTTTTTTGACGACTCATGAAACCCATCTTCGGTAGAGGCCCTTCGCTTCAGTTACGGTTGTTTCTCGCCGTCATCATCTCCGTCGCTGCCATCGTCGCGGATTCCCGCTTCGGTGTGTTCAGCCATGTCCGCGTTTATCTGAGCTCCCTGGTGAGCCCGCTGCAATACATCGCCAACGCCCCCGGCACCCTGCTCGACACCATGTCGACCCAGGTGCAGACCCGCGCCGATCTCATCGAGCAGACCAAGCAGCAGGAGCAGCAACTGTTCACCCTGCGCTCGCGCCTGCTCAAGATGGATCAGCTGGAGCACGAGAACCAGCGTCTGCGCGAGCTGCTGGGGTCGCCGGTACACAAGGAGTCCCGCAAGATGGTGGCCGAGCTGCTGTCGGTGGATTCCGACCCCTTCAGCCATCAGGTGCTGATCAATAAGGGGGCGCTGGATGGCGTCTACAACGGCCAGCCGGTGATCAACGATCAGGGGGTGGTCGGTCAGGTGCTCCACGTGGGCTCCACCACCAGTCGCGTCCTGCTCATCACCGACTCCAGCCACGGTATCCCGGTGCGGGTGCTGCGCAACGACTTGCGCGCCATCGCCTCCGGCAGCGGCGAGCTGGACAAGCTGGAGCTGCGCAACCTGCCCCGCAACACCGACGTCCAGGTCGGCGATCTGCTGGTCACCTCGGGCCTGGGCGGCCGCTTCCCGGAAGGTTATCCGGTGGCGACCGTGACCCGCTCCGACTACGTGGAGGGCAAGCCCTTCGCCCAGATCGAGGCCAAGCCGCTGGTGGCGCTGGACCGTCTGCGCTACCTGCTGCTGCTGTGGACCGACAAGAAACCGGAAGTACACGACAAGGATGCCCTTGAGCCTGCGGCGAGCGCCTCGGCGGCCACGGCAACCTCGGCGGCGGGGGCGACGCGCTGATGCTGCAACCCGCCAGCGGCAGGATCTGGATCTGGTGTTCGATCCTGCTGGCCCTGTGCCTCTCCATCCTGCCGCTTCCCTTTCAATTCGAACCCTTCCGTCCGGACTGGCTCGCCATGGTGCTCATCTACTGGGCGCTGGCGCTGCCGCACCGGACCAACGTCGGCACCGCCTGGGTGGCGGGCCTGCTGCTGGACGTGCTGCTCGGCAGCACCCTCGGCGTGCGGGCCATGGCCATGGCCATCACCACCTACCTGGCGGCCTTCCAGTTCCAGAAGATCCGCAACTTCTCCCTCTGGCAGCAGGCGCTGATCATCGGTCTGCTCTCCCTGGTGGGGAAGATCACCGTGTTCTGGGCGGAGCATCTGTTCAGCCGGGCCAGCCTCAACTTCGCCTACTTTTGGTCGACGTTGACGACGATGTTAATATGGCCCTGGATTTTTATGGTCTTGCGCAAGGTGCGGCGTCGCTTCAATATCAAGTGAATGTGAATAAAAACAACGCATTGTAACTGCGCATCGTCTCATTGAGTGAAGTATGAACAAGCACAACGAACTGCAACTCTATCTCGCCTCGGGCTCCCCCCGCCGGCACGAGCTTCTGACCCGCCTGGGCTACCGTTTCGAGGTCCTCAAGCTGGATGTGCCGGAGCTGCGCAACGACGGTGAGAAGCCCCAGGATTACGTCTGCCGGCTGGCCCGCGACAAGGCCATGGCCGGTGTGGCCGCGGCGCCGACGGCGCTGCCTGTGCTGGGGGCCGACACCATAGTGGTGCTGGGGGAGCGGGTGCTGGAGAAACCCTCCGACCTGCTGGACGCCAAGGACATGCTGGAAGCCCTCTCCGGGCGGGTACACCAGGTGATGACGGCGGTGGCCCTGGCCACCCCGGAGCGGTGCGATGTGCGGCTGGTCACCACCAACGTGGCGTTTCGCAAGCTGGACGAGGCCGAGATCGAAGCCTACTGGCGCACCGGCGAGCCGTGCGACAAGGCGGGCGCCTATGCTATCCAGGGCATTGCCGGCAAATTCGTCAGTCGCCTCGAGGGGAGCTACAGTGCCGTGGTCGGCCTGCCCCTGCTGGAGACGGACCTGTTGATCAAGCAGCACCTCGAGCAGACCCGGTAATCCTCTCGTCAGCAGTGCGCTGCTGAGTTACCCGTTGTTCGTCGTGCCAGAATTCAAAACTAGAAAGGCAAGGTAACTTATGTCGGTAGAACTGCTGGTAAACGTCACCCCCTCCGAAACCCGGGTCGCCCTGGTCGAGAACGGTCTGCTGCAGGAAGTGCATGTGGAGCGTCAGGCCAAGCGCGGCATCGTGGGCAACATCTACAAGGGCAAGATCAGCCGCGTGCTGCCCGGCATGCAGGCCGCCTTCGTCGACATCGGCATGGACAAGGCCGCCTTTCTGCACGCCTCCGACATCGTCCCCCATACCGAGTGCGTGGCGATCAAGGAGAAGGAGCAGTTCCAGGCCGGCAACATCGCCGAACTGGTGCGCCAGGGGCAGGACATCATGGTACAGGTGGTCAAAGACCCGCTCGGTACCAAGGGGGCCCGCCTCACCACCGACATCACCCTGCCATCCCGTTATCTGGTCTTCATGCCGGGGAGTGCCCACGTGGGGGTCTCCCAGCGCATCGAATCCGAGGCGGAGCGCGAGCGCCTCAAGCGTACCGTGGCCGGCTATGTGGACGAACTGGGCGGCTACATCATCCGCACCGCCGCCGAAGGGGTGGGGGAGCAGGAGCTGGAACAGGACGCCGCCTTCTTGAAGCGCCTGTGGCGCAAGATCCTCGAGCGCAAGCAGAAGTACCCCCCCTGCAAGATCCTCTATGAGGATCCCAGCCTGGCATTCAGGGTGGTGCGTGACTTCGTCGGGGCCGAGCTCGACAAGATCCGGGTCGACTCCCGCCAGAGCTTCGATCAGCTCAAGCGCTTCACCGAGGAGTACGTGCCCGAGCTCGCCAACAAGCTGGAGTACTACTCCGGCGAGTCGCCCATCTTCGATCTCTACGACGTGGAGAACGAGATCCAGCGCGCCCTGGAGCGCAAGGTGGAGCTGAAATCCGGCGGCTACCTCATCATCGACCAGACCGAAGCCATGACCACGGTGGACATCAACACCGGCGCCTTCGTCGGCCATCGCAATCTGGAAGAGACCATCTTCAACACCAACGTCGAGGCCACCGCCGCCATCGCCCGTCACCTGCGCCTGCGCAACCTCGGCGGCATCATCATCATCGACTTCATCGACATGCAGTCCGAGGATCACCGCCGCCGGGTGCTGCACAGCCTGGAGCTGGCGCTTGCCAAGGACAGGGCCAAGACCAACGTCAACGGTTTCTCCCAGCTCGGGCTGGTGGAGATGACCCGCAAGCGCACCCGGGAGAGCCTGGAGCACGTGCTCTGCGCCGAGTGCCCCGAGTGCAAGGGGCGCGGCCGGGTCAAGACGGTGGAGTCGGTCTGCTTCGAGATCCTGCGGGAGATCATCCGGGTCAACCGCGCCTACGACGCGGATCAGTTCACCGTCTATGCGGCTCCTTCGGTGGCCGATTACCTGCGGGGGGAGGAGTCCCACAGTCTGGCGGAGCTGGAAGTCTTCATCGGCAAGCAGGTCAGGGTGGTCTCCGAGCCGCTCTGTGGGCAGGAACAGTTCGATGTGGTGATGATGTAATTGGTCTATCGCTGGCTGAGTCGGGGCTGGTTGGCCCTCGGAGTCTTCTTCGTGCTGCTGGCCGTTCTGGTCAGCGTGGTACGACTGGGCGGCCCTTTGCTCAACCAGCACCGGGCGGCCGTGATAGGGACCCTGCTCGGGGAGAGTCAGCTCGAGGTGAGCGTGGATCACGTCGGGCTGGACTGGACTCCCCGCGGTCCGGCCATCGGGCTGGAAGGACTGGCCATCGCCCCCGATTCGGGGCGTTTCTCCCTGCGCCTTGGCAAGGTGTGGGCCCACCTCGACTTCTGGCGCTCCCTCAACGAACTCAGACCGGTGTTTGGCCAGTTGATCCTGAGCGACGGCAACATCGCGCTGGACATGACCCAGCCCGCCACCCCCGTCAGCGGGAAGAGCGCGAACCAGCAGGAGGCCCTGCTGCGCTTCCTGCTGACCCAGCTCTCCACCTTCGACATTCACGACACTCGCCTGAGCCTCACCACGGCACTGGGGGAGGTGCGCGCCCTCGACATCGCCCAGTTGCGCTGGCAGAACCGCGGCAAGCGGCATCAGGGGGTCGGCAAGGCCTATCTCATCAACGGGGTGGGGGAGAGCACCCTGGACCTCATCATCGATGTGGATGCTCCCGAGGTGCGGCTCGACCGCCTCAAGGGCCAGCTCTATCTGGGGGCCAGAGAGCTGGACATCAGCCCCATGCTGGCCCGGATCCACGCCGGCGCGCCACCGGTGAGCGGCCAGCTCGACTTCCAGCTCTGGAGCGAGTTCGAGAAGGGCAGGCTCGGCAACTCCCTGCTGGCCTTTGGCAACAACCACCTGATCTGGAAGGACGAGATCAAGGGGGAGCCGCATCGCCTCGACCTGCAGGGGGGCAAGATCCAGCTGCGTCGGGACGGCGAGGCGTGGCAGCTCGCCAGCCACGACGTCATCTTCAAGCTCGATGGCGCCACCTGGCTGCACAGCCGCCTGCAGCTCGAGCGCATCGGCTCGCGCATCCAGGGCTATGTGCCCGCCATCGATCTCGACCAGATTGCCAACCTGAGCCAGCTGGTCTCCGGCCTCTATCCCGAGCTGACCGAGACCCTCAAGCGCACCCGGCCAAGGGGCCAGTTGCAGGAGCTGGTCCTGCAGGCCGACGGGGATTGGCAGGGGCTCTCTTTGCAGGGACAACTGCGCGGCTTCGAGACCCGGGCCTGGCACGATGTGCCCGGTCTGCAAAAGCTGAACGGCGACTTCTGGCTGACCCCGAACGGGGGACGCGCCCGCCTGACCCTGGGCAAAGGCAAGGTGGATCCGGCCCGCCACTTCAAGGAACCCATCCCGGTGGACAGCCTGAGTGCGGCCCTCGACTGGTGGCGGGCGCCGCAAGGCTGGGTGCTCTATGGTCAGGACATTGCCCTGGACAACCCGGATCTGCGCCTCGCCAGCCGGTTTCGCCTCGAGCTGTTCGAGCACCCCTTCCTCGCCCTGACCGGGCGCATCGACGTCAAGAACGCGGCCCATGCGGATCGCTACTATCCCCTGGCGGTGATGGATGAGGGGCTGGTGAGCTACCTGAGCGGCGCCATCAAGGGGGGCAAGGCCAAGGGGGCCGACCTGCTCTGGTACGGCGAATTCCGTGACTTCCCCTACGACAACGGCAAGGGCGTCTTCCAGGTGGCGGTGCCGCTGCAACAGGCCACCTACGAGTTTTTCCCGGGCTGGCAGCCGCTGACCGACCTGCAGATCGATCTGCTGTTCCAGAACGCCAGCCTCGACATGAACAGCCGCGCCACCCAGCTCGGCAAGGCCAGCTCCGACTCGGTGCACGCCTGGATCCCGGACCTCTATCCGGGGGCTCACCTCTACGTGGATGCCAAGGTTGAGGGTGAGGGCAAGGCCATCAGCGACTATTTGCAGGACTCGCCGCTGGGGGGATCCGTCGGTCAGGCGCTGCGGGAGGTGGAGATCCGCGGCCCCATGAAGGGTACGGTGAAGCTCGACATACCGCTGGATGGCGAGGGGGAGGTCAAGGCCAGCGGGGAAGCCAGCTTCAAGGACAACAAGGTGAGGATCGCCTCCCTGGATCTGCCCCTCGACGGGGTCGCAGGGACGCTCGAGTATGACAACGAGCAGACGCGCATTCACAACCTCAAGGCCAGCCTGTGGAACCAGCCGCTGACCCTGGATTATCAGGGGCGGCAACTGCCCCACGGCTATCAGGCCGACCTCAAGTTCCAGGGGCAGTGGGACAGCCGCCGCCAGCGCCGGGACATACCGGCCCTCGAGATGCTCCAGGGGCGCAGCAACTGGTCCGGTACCCTGGGGCTGACCCTGCCCGAGAACAAGGCGTTCAGCTTCCAGCTGGCGCTGGACTCCAACCTGCAGGGCATGGGGCTGGATCTGCCCGTGCCCCTGACCAAGGCGGCGGGTACCCGGCTGCCCCTCAAGGTGACGGCCCGTGGGCGGGATGGCAGCGCCGACATCCGCGCCGTGCTGGGGGCGGACATCGACATGCAGAGCCGCCTGGTGTACGGCGACGGCGTCCCCTACCTCAGCCGGGTGCGGGTCAACATCGGCCAGCCCGGGGCGCGGGTGATGCAGGACAAGCCCATGCTGCTCGCCATCAACCAGCAGCAGGCGGACGTGGCCGGCTGGCTGGCTCGTCTCAAGCAGTGGCTGCCGGCCGGTTCGGCGCCGAGTGACAATGCGGTGGTGGGCCCCTCTTTCTTGCCCCAGGAGTGGTGGGTAGATGGCCAGCTGGCCCGTGCCGACATCGGCAGTGCCAGCCTCAAGGCGGTGCACTTCACCCTGGGGCCGGTGAACCAGGCCACCGAGGTGATGATCGACAGCCCCGACGTGATGGGGGTGGTGCGGGTGCCGGTGGCCGACGGACGTCCCATCGATGCCAAGTTTGCCCGCATCTACTGGTCCGGCAAGGGGACCGATCTCAGCCCGGATCCCGATGAGCGCCAGGACAGGGCCATCATGGACGCCATTCCCTGGCTCACCTTCAGTTGCGTGGATTGCCGCTTCGGCGAGCTGCCCCTGGGTGAGGTGCAGGGGGAACTGCTGCCCGGGGCCAACCGGCTGGATCTCAAGGGGCTGGAGATGCGCCTGGCGGGCAGCACCCTGCGCGGCAGCGCCGAGTGGCTGGCCCGTGGCAGCCAGATGCAGACCCGTGCCAGGGTGAACCTCGAGACCCGCAACAGCGAGCTGCTGCTCAAGCGGCTCGGCTACACCTCGCCCATCGGGGATGCCCCGGGCAAGCTGGCGCTGGATCTGAACTGGCGTGACGTGCCCTACCGCCTGAGCCTGCCGACGCTGGCGGGCAGCGCCGACTACCAGCTGGAGGGGGGGACCCTGCGGGAGGTCAACGACAAGGGGGCCCGACTGCTCTCCCTGCTGAGCCTTGACTCCCTGATGCGCAAGCTGCGCCTCGATTTTCGCGACGTCTTCGACAAGGGCTTCTATTTCGAGTCCATGTCCGCCTCCGCCAAGGTCAATCAGGGGATGGTGGAGAACAACGACTTCTACATGAAGGGCGCTGCGGGCAACCTGCGGGGTAAGGGCATCGCGGATCTGGTGCGCTGGCGGCTCGACTTTGATCTGAGCTTCTCTCCGAACCTGGGGGGCACCCTGCCCGTGGTGGCGGCCTTCTCCCTGACTCCCATCACCGGGCTCTATGTGCTGGCCCTCTCCAAGCTGCTGGAGCCCGTGGTGGACGTGGTGACCCGTATCGATTTTCGGGTCTCCGGCCCGCTGGACGCCCCCAGGCTGGTGGAGGCGGGGCGGGATCGCGCCCGCATCAAGCTCAACCAGCAGCAGAAGGAGGCGGTGGATGCGGTGGCGCCCGGCCTGCCCACCAAGGAGGTCACCCCCTTCCTGCTCGATCCCAAGCATCAGGGCTCGGGTCAGCGCTGAGGGCCAGCGCCGGGCTGGGGGACTTTCCCCCGGCCGCCAAACCCCTCATAGTGCAGATATTGCCCCGCGAGCCGAGAAGGCCTTGTGTCACCGGTCACCGGCTCGCCCAACAGAAGAGTGCGGATATTGCCCGCGAGCCGAGGAGGTCTTCTGTCACCGGTCACCGGCTCGCCCAACAGAAGAGTGCGGATATTGCCCTGCGAGCCGAGAAGGCCTTGTGCCACCGGCTCGCCCAACAGAAGGAGCGCGTCATGTGGCTAGCCGCCATGCAGTTGATTTCGGGTCGTACCTGGCAGGATAACCGGGAGCGGATCGCCGCCGAGCTGGCGAGTCTGCCCGGGGAGCGCCCCTTGCTGGTGCTGCTGCCGGAAAACTTCGCCCTCTTTGGCGAGCGGCAGGGGTATCTGGACGGGGCAGAGCCATTGGGAAATGGCCCAATCCAGCAGCAACTCTCTGATTGGGCCAAATCCCACGGCATCTGGCTGGTGGCCGGGGCCATGCCCACCGCCATCGCCGGTGCCGACCACATCCACACCAGTACCCTGGTGTTCGATCCCGACGGCGAGCTCAAGGGGCACTACCACAAGATCCACCTGTTCGACGTGGACGTGGCGGACAATCACGGCCGCTACCGGGAGTCGGAGACCTTCAGCCCGGGTGATCAGCCTGTGTTGGTGGACTCCCCCTTTGGTCCCCTCGGCCTTTCTATCTGTTATGATCTGCGCTTTCCCGAGCTGTACCGCCAGTTGGCCCGGGCCGGTGCCCGGGTGCTGCTGGTGCCTGCCGCCTTTACCGCCGTCACCGGCGAGGCGCACTGGGAGCCCCTGCTGCGGGCCCGTGCCATCGAGAACCAGTGCTACGTGGTGGCCGCCAACCAGGGGGGCACCCACGAGACGGGGCGCCAGACCTGGGGCCACAGCATGGTGATCGACCCCTGGGGCCGGGTGCTGGCCTGTCGGGCGTCGGGGCAGGGAACAGTGCTGGCGCCGCTGGATGGGGCCCTGATCGATGAATTGAAACGCACCATGCCGGTGCTGCAACACGCCCGCCTGCTGTGAGCCCGCGGCCGTGGATTTAACCGTTACGACATCTCGCATGAGAGTGGAGAGAAAGATTTGAGTCTATTGAGCCAGGTTAGTGCCTCCCTGTTGGCCCCGAACGATCTCGACGAAGGGCGGCTGCAACAGCTGCTCGGCAGCCTGATGAGCCATCAGGTGGAGTTCGGCGACCTCTATTTCCAGCGCAGCTGGCACGAGTCCTGGATGCTGGAGGACGGCATCGTCAAGGATGGCAGCTACAACATCGATCAGGGGGTGGGGGTGCGCGCCGTCAGCGGCGAGAAGACCGGTTTCGCCTACTCGGACGAGCTGAGCCTGCTGGCGCTGCAACAGTCGGTGACTGCCGCTCGCGGCATCGCCGCCGCCGGTGCTCACGGCAAGGTAAAGGCGTGGGCTCGCACCGAAGCAAACCTGCTCTACCCGGCGCTGGATCCCCTGCAGACCCTCGACAAACAGCAGAAAATTGCCCTGCTGGAGCAGATGGACAAGTTCGCCAGAAGTCTGGATCCCGCCATCAATCAGGTGATGGCCTCCATCAGCGGGGTCTATGAAGAGATCCTGGTGGCCGCCACCGATGGCACCCTGGCCGCCGACGTGCGTCCGCTGGTGCGCCTCTCGGTGACCGTCATCGCCGAGAAGGGGGATCGCCGTGAGCGCGGCAGCGCGGGGGGCGGTGGCCGCTTCGGTTACGACCATTTCCTCGAGCTGGACGGGCTCGAGAGCCGGGCGTTTGGCTATGTGCGCGAAGCGGTACGCCAGGCGCTGGTCAACCTGGAGGCCATCGACGCCCCGGCCGGCACCATGCCGGTGGTGCTCGGTGCCGGCTGGCCCGGTGTGCTGCTGCACGAGGCGGTGGGTCACGGTCTGGAGGGGGACTTCAACCGCAAGGGCTCCTCCGCCTTTGCCGGGCGCATCGGCGAGCAGGTGGCTTCCAAACACTGCACCATCGTCGATGACGGCACCCTGCCGGGTCGGCGCGGCTCCGTCTCCATCGACGACGAGGGGACGCCGGGGGGCTACAACGTGCTCATCGAGAACGGCATTCTCAAGGGTTACCTGCAGGACAAGCAGAACGCCCGCCTGATGGGCGTGCCGCTCACCGGCAACGGCCGCCGCGAATCCTACGCCGCCCTGCCGATGCCGCGCATGACCAACACTTACATGCTGGCGGGTCAGTACGATCCGGCGGAGATCATCGCCTCGGTAAAGAAGGGGATCTATGCCCCCAACTTCGGCGGCGGCCAGGTGGACATCACCTCCGGCAAGTTCGTCTTCTCCGCCTCCGAGGCCTACCTTATCGAGGATGGCAGGATCACCGCGCCCATCAAGGGGGCGACCCTGATCGGCAACGGCCCTGAGGCGATGAGCCAGGTTTCCATGGTGGGCCGTGATCTCGCGCTGGATCGCGGGGTCGGGGTCTGCGGCAAGGAGGGGCAGAGCGTGCCGGTCGGCGTCGGCCAGCCCACCCTCAAGCTGGATCAGCTCACCGTGGGCGGTACCCAGTAAGGTCATACACCTTTGTAAACCCCGGCCCGGCGCCGGGGTTTTTATTGGAAGGCGCAAGCAATAAAAAGCCCCGGCAGGCGCCGGGGCTGGGAAAGGGGTCGGGTCAGTTGACCGAAATGGCGCGGGCGTCGATGAAGAAGCGGGCGTGGCCGTGGTCATCCACCCTTATCTGGGCGAGCAGGCGATCCTTTCGCTTGAACTCCCATCCTGTCTTGATCCGGGTCAGCGCGGGGCTGGCGGCACCGACCACGTTCAGATACTCATGAAACAGGCTGTAGCTTCCAATCTCGGTCAGCATCTTTTCCATTTGCATATCTCCTCAAGTGATGGGGTCAGCACATGCCACGCTAGCGGCAACCTTCTGAACCTTTCCTGTACAAAAACCAGACTACCCCATCAAGATGAAGGCAATATGATCAGGCGCAAGATCAGGAGGGATTTGCACGAAAAATGACACCGTTTTCAATCAGGGCTGGCGCGGCACGGCGAGATGATCGAGGGCGGTAGATCCGGCATGGGACGGCAAGGCGGCAGCGGGTTGTTCCATCACCTGACCATGGAAGACGGGATCCTGCGCCACCTCCTTGACGCCGTTGATGCAGAACTGCATACCCATGCACACCAGCAGGAAACCCATGATGCGTGTCATGGCGTCGATGCCGGTGGCACCCAGGATCTTGCACACGGGATCTGCCAGCTTGAGCACACCCCAGCTGATCAGGCTCATCAGGGCGAAGGCGGTGACCATGGCGGCATAGATGACGACGCGATCGGCCTCGGCCGGCAGCTCGGCGATCTGGGCCGCGCCGCTGATCACCAGCGCCATGGTGCCGGGTCCGCACATGCTGGGCATGGTCAGGGGCACGAAGGCGATATTCTGGTTGGCCTCGACCCCGGCAGACTGGTTTGGCGAGGGGAACAGCATGCGAAAGCCGATGAAGGCGATGATGAGGCCACCAGCCAGGCGCAGGCCGGGAATGGAGATCCCGAACAGATCCAGGATGGAGGATCCGATGAAGAAGCTGACGCACAGGGTGGCGAACAGATAAAGGGCGGCCATGTTGATCTGGCGGCGAATGTGCTCGCGGGACATGCCCTTGCTCAGTCCCAGCAGCAGGGTAGCCGTGGTGGGCGGGTTGACCATGGGCAGCAGGGCCAGCAAGGCGAGAAAGATGACCTGGAAGAACATAGTGGACCTCGGGCAGGTGGACGGATTGGGGTGAGCTGGCAGGTCCGCAGCGGACCGCCACCCGGTCGATGATATCCGCAAAGAAGAAGCCCCGACAGTGCCGGGCTTGCTTGGGAAGGATCAGGCGGCCTGCGGGGTGGCCTGGCGTTGGCCGCGCTGGCGCAGCCAGAGCCAGATGCCGAGTACGAAACCGAGGGCGGCCAGGCTGACCACATAGTGGGAGGGGGCCAGCACGTCCTCCTTCATCCAGAGGGTGACCAGCATGGGGGTGAGGCCGCCGAAGATGGCGTAGGCCACGTTGTAGGAGAACGACAGCCCGGAGAAGCGCACCACCGGCGGGAAGGCATTGACCATGACGTAGGGCACGGCGCCGACGATCCCCACCGCAAAGCCCGCCAGCATGTAGAGGGGCACCAGCTGATCCGTGCCGGCTGCCAGGCTGTGGTAGAAGGTATAAGTGGCGCCGGCCAGCAGCAGGGAGCCCAGGATGAAGGTAGGACCGCTGCCGATGGCATCGATCAGCCGGCCATAGACGATGCAGCCCAGGGTGAGGGCGACGATGGCCAGGGAGTTGGCGGTCAGGGCATCGGCCGGGCTGATGCCGTGCACCTTCTGCAGATAGGTCGGGGTCATCAGGATCACCACTACTATGCCGGCGGAGAGCAGCCAGGTCAGCAGCATGGAGACGACGACGCTGCCCTTGTGTTCACGCAGCACCGTCTTGAGGGGCAGCTCCTCGGCCAGGGACTTGTTGGCCTGCATCTCGGCGAAGACCGGAGTCTCGTGCAGCCAGCGGCGCAGGTACATGGCGACGATGCCGAACACGCCGCCGAGCACGAAGGCCAGACGCCAGCCCCAGTCGCTCACATCGCCCGGGCTCATGCCACGGTTGATGGCGGTCGCCACCAGGGAGCCGAGCAGGATGCCGGCCGTCAACCCCGCGGTGAGGGTGCCGCAGGCGACACCGACCCGGCGGGCGGGCACGTGCTCGGCCACGAAGACCCAGGCACCGGGGACTTCCCCGCCGATGGCGGCCCCTTGCAGGATCCGCAGCAGCAGCAACAGCAGGGGGGCGGCGATGCCGAGCACGGCGTAGGTGGGCAGCAGGCCGATCAGCAAGGTCGGCAAGGCCATCAGGATGATGCTGAGGGTGAACATCCGCTTGCGGCCGATGAGATCGCCAAAGTGGGCCATGATGATGCCCCCCAGGGGGCGGGCCAGGTAGCCGGCGGCGAAGATGCCGAAGGTCTGGAACTGGCGCAGCCACTCGGGAATGTCGGCCGGGAAGAAGAGCTCGCCGATGACCACGGCGAAGAAGACGAAGATGATGAAGTCGTAGAATTCGAGGGCGCCGCCCAGCGCCGCCAGGCTCAGGGTCTTGTAATCCTGTCGATTGAGGGGGCGACCGTGGTCGTGCGATGTGCTGGCTTTACTCATATCCTTATGTTTCCCATCGTTTTTTTAGTTATTCTCCCCGGTGTGCTGCGGGGATACGCTCACCCACGAGGGTATGCTTTTGTGTCCCGCAATGTAAATCGCACAATTCGCAACACTGTCTTGCAGCACGGTGCGGCAAGAAGCTGGAGAGGTCATGACGAAGAAAAAGATACTGCTCTCCTGGAGCAGCGGAAAAGACAGCGCCTGGGCCTTGCATCGCCTGCGCGAGGATCCGGCCATCAAGGTGGTGGGGCTGTTCACCACCCTCAACCAGGCGTTCGAGCGGGTGGCCATGCACGGGGTGCGCAAGCAGTTGCTGCTGGCACAGGCTGAGTGCGTGGGCTTGCCGCTGATCACCATCGACCTGCCCTGGCCCTGCAGCAACGAGGAGTATGGGCGCATCATGACGGGCTTCATCGCCGATGTGCAGGCCAAGGGCATTCACCACATGGCGTTCGGGGATCTCTTTCTTGAGGATGTGCGCGCCTATCGGGAGCGGCAACTGGCGGGGACCGGCATCACGCCGCTCTTCCCGCTCTGGGGCAGCGACACGACCGAGCTGGCGCAGGCGATGATCGACGCCGGGCTCAAGGCCAGGGTCTGCACCCTGGATCCGGGCAAGCTGGACGCCGGGTTTGGTGGTCATGAATTCGGCCCGGCCTTGCTGGCTGCCCTGCCCGCCGGGGTGGATCCCTGCGGCGAGAACGGGGAATTTCACACCCTGGCCTGGGACGGCCCCATGTTCCTGCATCCCCTGCCCATCCGGGTGGGGGAAACGGTGCTGCGAGACGGCTTCGTCTTCACCGATCTGCTGGCGGAGGATCCCGAATGAGGGAAGACCCCCTCGGGTGAGAAAGGAAAGGGGCCGGCTCCGTGAGGAATCGGCCCCTTTGCGTTTGCCCCCTTCAGCGGGCGGCGAAGGTGTCGCAACTGGCGGGCTTGCCGCTGTCAAAACCGCGTTTGAACCAGGTGAGGCGCTGGGCCGAGGTGCCGTGGGTGAAGCTGTCGGGAACGACCCGGCCCTGACCCTGCTGCTGCAACCTGTCGTCGCCGATGGCCTGGGCGGCGTTGAGCGCCTCTTCCAGATCGCCGCGCTCCAGCACCTGCTCTTTTTCCATGTAGTGGCCCCAGACCCCGGCGAAGCAGTCCGCCTGCAGTTCGAGCTTGACCGACAACCGGTTCTGGGCGACCTGGCTCAGCCCCTGTTGCTGCTGGCGCACCTTGGTGGAGATACCGAGCAGGTTCTGCACGTGGTGGCCCACCTCATGGGCGATCACATAGCCCTGGGCGAAGTCGCCGTCGGCCCCCAGCTTGTCGCGCATGTCCTGATAGAAGGAGAGATCGATGTAGACGGTGCTGTCGGCCGGACAGTAGAAGGGCCCCATCACCGACTGCCCCTGGCCGCAGTCGGTGCGGGTCGCACCGCGATAGAGCACCAGTCTGGGGGCCTGATAGCGGTTGCCGCTTTGCTGGAACATCTCGCCCCAGGCGTCCTCCGTGGAGGCGAGCATCACCGAGGTGAAGCGGGCGAGGGGATCGTTGGCAGCCTGGGACGAGTTCTGACGCTGGGGCTGGCTCTGCGGGGCCGGATCCTGCAGCAGGGGGCCGAGGTCCACGCCGTAGTACCCCGCCACCATGACCACCACCAGCAGGATCAGGCGCCCCTTGCCGCCGATGGGCAGGCCGCGACCCCCGTTGCCGCCGCCTTGCTGGCGCCGGTCTTCCACATTGTTGCTCTCACGGCGATCTTGCCAGCGCATATCCCCATACTCCCGTCATTGGTGGTGGCAGTAATGATAATGGCTGGCGCCGGGGCTTGCCTAATCGGCCCAGGGCATCTCGGGCAGGCTGTCGAGAAACTCGCCGTAACGGACGAGGTTGAAGGGGCCCTGTTCGGCTTCCATGGCCATGAGTTCGGCGCCCAGGGCGCAGGCGATGTATTGCAGCGCCTCTTCCCGCGGGGTGCCCTTCATCACCAGGCGCATCAGGGTGGCTTTCACCTGGAGGGGGTGGCCGTCGGCGAGCTGGTTCTCCACCATCTCCAGCAGTGTCTCTTCATCAAAAAATTCGGGGGTATCGGTCATGGCCGTTCTCCTGCCTGTTCCATGGGGTGGGCAGTATAGCGGTGACGCGGCTCCCGGGGGCGAAAATATCGTCCGGGTCTTGCCAAGGGGACGGGGCGAGAGCAGTCTTGGACACTCTCTCTGCCGAACGAGCCCATGCCATGATCCTCTCCGAGCGCCTGGAACTGCGCGAACTGACCGTTGTCGATGCCCCCTTCATTCTCGAACTGCTCAACGATGGTGATTTTCACCGCTACATCGGCGATCGCGGGGTGCGTACCCTGGCGGATGCCGAAAACTACATCCAGCAGGGGCCTGCGGTCAGTTATGCCCGCCACGGTCACGGACTCTATCTGGTGGTGCGGCGGGAAGACGGGGCCAGGCTCGGCATCTGCGGTCTGATCAAGCGCGATACCCTGCCCTGTGAAGACATCGGCTATGCCTTCCTTCCCGCCTGGCGCGGTCAGGGTTATGCCATCGAAGCCGCGCGGGCGGCCATGGCAGATGGCCGCGAACGGCTCGGCATCGAGCGGGTGGTCGCCATCGTCACCCCGGGCAATGAGCGCTCGGTCCGGCTACTCGCCAAGCTGGGGCTGAGTCAGGGCAAACGGGTCAGGCTGGGAGCCGGCGAGGAGGAGTGCCTGCTGCTGGAGGCGCCGGACAAGGAGACTTGCGGAGTCTAGCCACCGCTCTGGGAGCGGGGTCATGCAGACTATGACGTCTGGCAAGGAGGCCGCCGTGAGTTGCGGCCTGTCTGCATCGGGCGCTGCCGGCGGGCAGGCAAAGTCAGTTGAGCTCTTCGATGGAGAACTCGCCGGCGATGCCATCACAGGAGATGGCGAAGCCGCCGCTGAAGCGGGTGCTGAACTGGATCAGGAACGCATCGTCGTCGTGTTCTTGCACGGGCAGGTTGATGGGTTTGCTGCGACGCAGGGGTTTGCGGATCTGTACGTGTTTCATCATGGTATTTCTCTATATAAATTAAGTGTTTGCTCCTTGTATTGGCAAATGTCAGGTCAATGGGCGCGGTCAGCATGATGGCGGACGAGCGCGCAGGAATACCCAGCCCGGTTCAGGGGCGTCTGCACTTTCAAGGAAGGTGCCAAGGACCACGCGGATGCATGATGCTACTTGGGAGTGGGCAGATCGGGTCTGCACCGTGAGAGCCGGGCAACGCAGGCAGACAGCCTGAACGGTTCTCAAGGCGAGTAAATCAGAAGAAGGTTATGCGGGTACTGGCAGGATTCATCGTGAGGTGAAGCATTGCGAACATAATCAGGGCTGATTAACTAGCCGGCGCGCATTCTCTCCTCGAAATGTGTAAAAAGCAAACACTAATTGTGCGTTCACCCAGTCATTCCCTGTTTTTCACGGCCACGGGGACGGCAAAAGGGCTCCCGAGGGAGCCCTTTTCATTGCCGGTCAGGGACGGGCTCAGGCGTCGCCACAGGCCTTCTTGGCGGCGGTGATCATGGGGGTAATGGTCATACCCTGTACCACGATGGAGAACATCACCACCGAGTAGGTCATCACCAGGATCACCTGGCGCAGATCGACGTTGTGTTCCGGGATCATCATGACACCGGATGGCAGTGCCAGGGCCATAGCCATGGCCAGGCCGCCACGCAGGCCGCCCCAGGTGAGGATGCGCACCGAGAAGGTGTTGTAGTTGCGGAACTTGCGGAACGCCACATAGGGCAGGGAGACGCTGATGAAGCGTGCAGCCAGGCAGAGCGGCACCGCGATGACCAGCAGGATCCAGTCGCGCCAGTCGAGGTCCAGCAGCACCAGTGCCAGACCGATCAGCAGGAACAGCAGGGCGTTGAGGAACTGATCCATCAACTCCCAGAAGTGATCCAGGTGGTGCTGGCTCTGCTCGGAGAAGCCGGAATGACGGGTCCAGTTGCCGATCATGATGCCGGTCACCACCATGGCCAGGGCGCCGGAGACGCCGATCATGTTGGCGAAGGCGAAGCCCGCGGTCGGGATGCAGAGGGTCAGCAGCAGCTCCAGGGAGCCGTCGTCGGTGGCGCTGATCATCACGTGGGCGATGAGACCCAGCACGGCCCCGAACAGGATGCCGCCGAGAGCCTCATGCAGGAACAGACCGGCCACGCTGCCGAAGGTGGGCTCCACGCCGCCAAAGGCCACGGCAAACACGGTGGCGAAGATGACCAGACCGACACCGTCGTTGAACAGGGATTCCCCCTCGATCTGGATGGCGATCTGGGGTGGCGCCTTCATCTTTTTGACGATGGCCAGTACGGCGATGGGGTCGGTGGGGGAGATCAGGGCACCGAACAACATGCAGTAGACCAGTGGCACATCCCAGCCCAGCAGCTTGGCGATGAACCAGAAGCCGTAGCCGATGAGGAAGGTGGAGAGCAGGGTGGCGGCTATGGCCAGAATGGTGATTTCCCACTTCTGGCTACGCAACGCCTTGAGGTTGATGCCAAGCCCGCCGGCGAACAGCAGGAAGCCCAGGATCCCCTTCAACAGGAAGTTCTGGAAGTCGATGCTCTCCATGGTCTTGATGGCGAGAGGCTCCAGATTGAACCAACCCAGTTTGCCAAACAGCACCAGCAGCGCGGAGATCAGCATGGAGCCCGCAGTGATGGCGATGGTGGTCTGGATCTTCACAACATACTGGTTGGCAAAGGCGATGAAGATCGCCAACGCTGCCAGGAAGCAGAGTGTGTAGTAGACGCTCATAGTTATTTTTCTCTTTGGTAAACAGCAAGCACGTATCCCTCTTGAGGACGGGCATAGGGTACTCCCGGGTTAGATCATGCTCATTACCTATTTATGGTTATATTTAATCGTCATCACGGACAGATAGACGGCTAGATTTCCATTTGATTTGATTGCTGCTAGGATGGGCATCACGCAGTTGCATGGATGTAAGGGGTACGAGCGGTGTCGAGCAGAGAGTCGAACAAGAAAGCGGATGTCACAACCAGGCTGGAAGCCTGTCTCAAGGAGCGGATCCTGATCATCGACGGGGCCATGGGCACCATGATCCAGGGTTACAAACTCGGTGAGGCGGACTATCGGGGGGAGCGGTTTGCCGACTGGCATACCGACATCAAGGGCAACAACGACCTGCTGGTGTTGAGCCGTCCCGCCGTCATTCGCGAGATCCACGACCAGTATTGTGCCGCCGGGGCCGACATCCTCGAGACCAACACCTTCAACGCCACCCGCATCGCCATGGCGGACTACGAGATGGAAGCGCTCTCGGCCGAGATAAACCGGGAGGCGGCCCGCCTGGCCCGCGCCGTGGCGGACGAGTGGACCGCCAAGGACCCGGCGAAACCGCGCTTTGTGGCAGGGGTTCTGGGTCCCACCAACCGTACCGCCTCCATCTCGCCGGACGTGAACGACCCGGGCAAGCGCAACGTCACCTATGACGAGCTGGTGGCCGCCTACACCGAATCGACCCACGCCCTGATCGAGGGCGGTGCCGACATCATCCTGATCGAGACCATCTTCGACACCCTCAACGCCAAGGCGGCCGCCTTCGCGGTGGACCTGGTGTTTGAGGAGCTGGGTTACAGCCTGCCGGTGATGATCTCCGGCACCATCACGGACGCCTCCGGTCGTACCCTCTCGGGCCAGACCACCGAGGCCTTCTACCACTCCCTTCGCCACGTCAAACCGGTCTCCTTCGGCCTCAACTGTGCGCTGGGGCCGGACGAGCTGCGCCAGTACGTGGAGGAGCTGTCCCGCATCAGCGAGACCCATGTCAGCGCCCACCCCAACGCCGGTCTGCCCAATGCGTTTGGCGAGTACGATCTGGACGCGGTCGAGATGGCGGAGCATATCCGCGAGTGGGCCCAAAGCGGCTTCCTCAACCTGGTGGGCGGCTGCTGCGGCACCACCCCGACCCACATCCGCGCCATGGCTGACGCCGTGGCGGGCATCAAGCCCCGCGCCCTGCCGGATCTGCCGGTGGCCTGCCGGTTGTCGGGCCTGGAGCCTCTCATCATCACGGCGGACTCCATGTTCGTGAACGTGGGTGAGCGGACCAACGTCACCGGCTCGGCCAAGTTCAAGCGCTTGATAAAAGAGGGGCTCTACGACGAGGCGCTGGATGTGGCCAAGCAGCAGGTGGAAAACGGCGCCCAGATCATCGACATCAACATGGATGAGGGGATGCTGGATGCCGAGGCGGCCATGGTGCGCTTCCTGAACCTCATCGCCGGGGAACCGGACATCGCCCGGGTGCCGGTGATGATCGACTCCTCCAAGTGGGAGGTGCTGGAGGCGGGCCTCAAGTGCGTGCAGGGCAAGCCGGTGGTCAACTCCATCTCCATGAAGGAGGGGGAGGACAAATTCATCGAGCAGGCGAAACTGCTGCGCCGCTACGGCGCCGCCGTCATCGTCATGGCGTTCGACGAGGTGGGCCAGGCCGATACCCGGGCCCGCAAGTTCGAGATCTGCCAGCGCGCCTACCGCATTCTGGTGGACCGCGTCGGCTTCCCGCCGGAAGACATCATCTTCGACCCCAACATCTTCGCGGTGGCGACCGGCATCGACGAGCACAACAACTACGCGGTGGACTTCATCGAGGCGGTGAAGGACATCAAAACGCACCTGCCCCACGCCATGATCTCCGGCGGCGTCTCCAACGTCTCCTTCTCCTTCCGTGGCAACGAGCCGGTGCGCGAAGCCATCCACGCTGTCTTCCTCTACCACGCCATCAGGAACGGCATGGACATGGGGATCGTCAACGCGGGCCAGCTTGCCATCTACGAAGACATCCCGGCCGAGCTCAAAGAGAAGGTCGAGGCGGTGGTGCTGAACCTCAACGACAACGCCACCGAGGCGCTGCTGGCCATCGCAGAGAAGTATCGCGGCGCGGGTGCCCAGGCGGAGGATCCGCGGGATCAGGAGTGGCGTAGCTGGCCGGTGGGCAAGCGGCTCGAACACGCCCTGGTCAAGGGGATCACTGATTTCATCGAGGAGGATACCGAGGAGGCGCGCGCCCAGGCCGAGAAGCCGCTGCACGTCATCGAGGGGCCGCTGATGGACGGCATGAACGTGGTGGGCGATCTGTTCGGCGCCGGCAAGATGTTCCTGCCCCAGGTGGTGAAGTCGGCCCGGGTGATGAAGCGGGCGGTGGCCTACCTGCAACCCTACATCGAGGCGGAGAAGTCCGGCGGTTCCAGCAACGGCAAAATCGTGCTGGCCACCGTCAAGGGCGATGTACACGACATCGGCAAGAACATCGTCGGGGTGGTGCTCCAGTGCAACAACTTCGAGATCGTGGATCTCGGGGTCATGGTCTCCTGCGAGACCATCCTCAAGACGGCCCGGGAAGTGAACGCCGACATCATCGGCCTGTCGGGCCTCATCACTCCGTCCCTGGACGAGATGGTGCACGTAGCAAAGGAGATGGAGCGTCAGGGGTTCAAGCTGCCGCTGCTCATCGGCGGAGCCACCACTTCCAAGGCCCACACCGCGGTGAAGATAGAGCAGAACTACTCCGAGCCCGTGGTCTATGTCTCCAACGCCTCCCGCGCCGTGGGGGTGGCCCAGAGCCTGCTGAGCCCGGAGCTCAAGCCCGCCTTCGTGGCCCGCATCGACAAGGAGTACGAGATTGCCCGGGATCAGCATGCCCGCAAGCAGCCGCGCTCCAAGCCGGTTTCCCTGGCCCATGCCCGGGCCAATCGCCATCAGCTGGACTGGGTGGGCTATGAGCCCCCGGCGCCCCGGGAGCCCGGCGTGCAGACCTTCGAAAACATACCCATTTCAGTGCTGCGCCCCTACATCGACTGGACGCCGTTTTTCCTGAGCTGGGAGCTGGCGGGCAAGTTCCCCCGCATCCTGGAAGATGAGGTGGTGGGGGAGGAAGCGACGCGCCTCTACGCCGACGCCAACGCCATGCTGGACCAGCTGGAGAAGGATCAGAGCGTGCGCTGCGCCGGTATCATAGGCCTGTTCCCCGCCAACGCCGTGGGGGACAGCATCGAGGTCTACACCGACGAGTCCCGCACCCAGGTGCGCAAGGTGCTGCACCACCTGCGCCAGCAGAGCGAGAAGCAGGGCTTCCCCAACTACTGTCTGGCGGATTATGTGGCGCCGAAAGAGAGCGGCAAGCCCGACTGGATCGGCGCCTTCGCGGTGACCGGCGGCATCGGCGAGGAGGCCATCGCCAAGGCCTACAAGGCGGACCACGACGACTACAACGCCATCCTCATCCAGGCGGTGTGCGATCGCCTCGCCGAGGCCTTTGCCGAATACCTCCACGAGCAGGTGCGCAAAGTGCACTGGGGCTATGCCCCGGACGAGGCGCTCAGCAACGAGGAACTGATTCGCGAAAATTACCAGGGGATACGTCCGGCGCCGGGCTACCCGGCCTGCCCGGAGCACACCGAGAAGGGGAGCATCTGGGAGCTGCTGGACGTCGAACAGGCCATCGGCATGCAGCTCACCGAGTCCTACGCCATGTGGCCGGGGGCGGCGGTATCCGGCTGGTACTTCTCCCACCCCGAGAGCAAATACTTCGCCGTGGCCCAGATCCAGCACGATCAGGTGGAAGACTACGCCCAGCGCAAGGGGATGACCCTGGCAGAGGCCGAACGCTGGCTGGGGCCCAACCTGCATTGAGCCCCGTCTGCCCCGCCTCACGCGGTGCGGGGCAGGCGCCGGGTACGCACGCCATATCGAGGTTGCCATGAAGATTGGATTTGTCGGTCTGGGGGCCGTGGTGCAGACAGCCTATCTGCCTGCACTCGCCGCCCTGGCGGAAAATACCGAGATATGGGGTTTTGATCCCGCCATCACCCTGCCCGGCGTCATGTCTGCCCCGACCCTGGAAGCCCTGCTGGCCGAACCCCTGGATCGGCTGGTGATCGCCACCCCTTCCCTGCTGCATCTGTCCGTGCTGGAGCAGGCACTGGCCAGCGCCATTCCCCTCATCCTGGTGGAGAAACCCGTGGTGGCCACCCTGGCCCAGCACGATCGCCTGCGCGCCCTGCTGGCGGACCCCGAGGTCGCAGCCAGGGTGCTGGCGCTGGATCACTGGATGGCCCGCAATGCCGTCCAGCAGTTGCTGCTTAGCGGCAAACTGGATGAAGGTTGGCAGCCTCGGGAATCAGACGGCGCCGGGGGCGGGCTGGCCACCCTCGCCGATATCAGCGCGGTGGAGGGCTTTTTGCTGGAACCCTGCGGCCTGGACGAGACGGGGCATCCCTATGCCCTCAACTTCGCCACCGGGGAGCCGGATCGGCGGGTCCTGCGCCATCCAGACGGGGTGATCCTCGACATTGGTACCCATCTGCTGGCGATGATCCGGGAACTGCTGGTGGCTCTGGGTGGGGACGACCGCCTGCACCTGATCGCGGAGGGCGTCTGCGACCGGCTGGGGCAGCCCATCCGGCGCGGGGATCTGGAGACCGCCGAGGGGCGGGCCTGCCTGCGCGGCGAGGCGGCAGGGGTGCCCCTGACCCTCTGGCTCGACAAGTATGCCGGTCCCGGGGTGGAGAAGAAGGGGCTTTGCCTGCACTTCAAAGACGGGCGGCGCATCGAGCTGCTTCGCCGCGGCAACCTGGAGTGGCTGCACCATCACGACGTCGACGGGATGCGAGGCTGGCAACATGAGGGGCCTCTCTATCGCCACTGCATCGCCCAGACCCTGCTGGCCCCTGTGCCTTTGGGAGGCTGGGTCGGCACCACGGCGCGCCGTTTGCAGGAGGTCGCCCTGCTGCTTGAGTTGCAGCAAGGGCTGCGCGGCCCCCATTGACGTCGTTGTGCGCCATCCGGCATGAGGGCTGGTGGCTGGCGCCGTCTTGCAGAACGGTCCGTTCTTGAGTGCGGCACTCTCGGTTTTTGCCCGTTCTTGCAGAACCGCGCATGGTGAGGGGAAAGGATTGGCGTTGCCAGTCGTTCATGGCACCTTATACTCTCCAGTCCGATTATCAGGTCTGCCATTTCCATGAATATTGCCATTTTATCCCGTGAGCCCAACAACTACTCCACCCGCCGTCTGGTCGAGGTGGCCCGGGCCCGTGGGCATCAGGTCGAGGTGCTCGACACCCTGCGCTGCTACATGAACATCGCCTCCCACAGCCCCTCCATCCATTACGAAGGACGGGAGCTGGAGAGCTATGACGCCGTGATCCCGCGCATCGGTGCCAGCATCACCTTCTATGGCACCGCCGTGCTGCGCCAGTTCGAGATGATGAGCACCATGGCTCTCAACAGCTCGGTGGCCATCTCCCGCTCCCGGGACAAGCTGCGCGCCATGCAGCTGCTCTCCCGTCACGGCATCGGCCTGCCGGTGACCGGCTATGCCCACAGCACCCACGACGTACCGGATCTCATCACCATGGTGGGGGGCGCCCCCCTGGTGGTGAAACTGCTGGAGGGCACCCAGGGGATTGGCGTGGTGCTGTGCGAAACCCAGAAGGCCGCCGAGAGCGTCATCGAGGCCTTTATCCAGACCAACAACAACATCCTGGTGCAGGAGTACATCCGCGAGGCCAACGGCGCCGATATCCGCTGTCTGGTGGTCAACGGCAAGGTGGTGGCCGCCATGCGCCGCCAGGCCCAGCCGGGGGAGTTTCGCTCCAACCTGCACCGGGGCGGCACCGCCGAAGCCATCAAGATCACGCCGGAAGAGCGTGCCACCGCCGTGCAGGCCGCCAAGATCATGGGGCTGGACGTGGCCGGGGTGGACATCCTGCGAAGCGCCCGCGGCCCGCTGGTGCTGGAGGTGAACTCCTCCCCCGGCCTGCAGGGGGTGGAAGCCGCTTCTGGCAAGGACGTGGCGGGCAAGATCATCGAGTTCCTCGAGCTCAAGGCGAGCCGCAAGCACAAGCCGGCGGAATGAGTCCCAAACGAGTGTCAGACAGGTAAACACAGGGCGCCCTCGGGCGCCTTGTTGCTATCTGGGGGGGCTGGAAGGCAGCGGGCTTGCCGGGAAGTGTCTCCCTTCTCCCACTGTGTTGAACAGCCGGGAAGAAGGGCCGGGAATGAGGGGGTTATGCCGCCCCGGGGGCGCCGGGGATCATCACCAGCCGGGCGCAGAAGATGCCATCTTCCAGCCGGGTCTCAATCTGCCAGCCCAGCTTCTCGCAGATGCGCTGGATGATGGTGAGGCCGCAGCCGTAGCCGAGGATCTGATCCGGCGCGGCGGCGGTGGGGTTGCTGATGGTGAGCACCTGCTCGTGCAGGGTGATCTCGATGTGCCCCTCGGCGTAGCTCAGGGCGTTTTTCAAGAGGTTGCCGAGGGCGATGGCGAGCAGGGAGAGGGGGGCATGCACCTCGCTCTCCTCGTCCAGTTGCAGGCGAATGTCCAGTGTCTCCCGTTGCAGCAGGGGGGCGAGGCGGGTCAGCTCCCGGCGAATGAGCGGCGCCACCTGCTGGGGCGGGCGCTCCACGGCCTCCTTGCGTCCCAGCAGCAGGAAGGTTTCGGTGAGCAGGGCCATCTCGTCGGCGGCGGCGCGGATGCGGCTGACGGCGCGGGCTGCCGGGGCGGGCAGGTCATTCACCTTGCCGAGCAGGGCCGCGGATCCCTGGATCACCATGTTGGGGGTGCGCAGCTCGTGGCTGGCAAAGCGGCTGAACTCCTGTTCACGGGCAAACACGGCGGCTACCTCGTGCTTGCCCGCCAGCAGCGCCTGCTCTATCTCTCGCAGCTCCTGCCAGGGGGCATCGGGCACGAAGTCCCCCTGATCCGGGGTCAGGTGGGCGACCCGCTGGCGCAGCCGCTCCAGCGGCCTGGTGATGTGACGCACCAGCCAGATGCCGAATGCGAGGCTCCCCAGCAGCAGGGCCAGGCCGATGAGGCGGGTCACCAGATGCAGCTTGGCTTCGTAAGGGTCGAGGTAGTCGTCCGCATCGTCGTTGAACACCAGATAGAGCAGCCCCTGACCCGAGGGGTGGGCGCGTACCAGGAAGTGCTTGTCCTCCCGGCCCAGCTGATGCTCGAAGAAGCCGGGGCTCTGGTAGGCCTTGAGCCAGGCGGGCAGGCGGCCCGCCTCTGTCCAGTAGCTGGAGAACTGGCGCGGGCTGGGGGCGGGGGCCGCCATTCCGAGGCGCAACCAGTCGTCGTCATAGCGGGTTGCCTCCGCCTCCAGCCAGTGGCGCAGGCTCAGCTCCTCCATCTTGTTCTCGGCCACCACCATCAGCAGGCTCAGGATCACCAGCAGCAGCAGACCGGCCCCTCCCAGCGCCAGCACCAGGCGCCGGCGCAGGCTCGGCAGGCCGGAGGCAAGGGGCGGCGTCGGGTTCGTCATGGGGTCACCAGCCGGTAGCCCTGGCCGTGCAGGGTCTCCAGCATGGGGGTGGGGAAGGGCTTGTCGAGGGCGCTGCGCAGGGCATAGATGTGGCTGCGCAGGGCGTCGGAGTCGGGCTCCTCGTCGCCCCAGACGGTGTCGAGCACCTCCTGGCGCGTCACCAGCTGGGGGGCGCGCTTCACCAGCAGGGTGAGGATCTGGAACGGGATCTTGCCGAGTTTGAGCTCCACCCCGGCGCGTGTGGCGCGGCCGCTGGCGGGATCCACCGTCAGATCGCCAAAGCAGAGCACGCCCATGTCCCCTCTGGGGCCACGCAGGCTGAGGGCCTCCAGGCGCACCTCCAGCTCCTCCATGGCGAACGGCTTGACCAGATAGTCGTCGCCCCCCGCCCGAAAGCCTGCCAGCTTGTCCTCCAGGCTGTCACGGGCGGTGAGAAAGAGCACCGGGGTCGCGATGCCGTCCGCACGCAGCCGCTCCACGGTACGCAGGCCGTCGAGGCGCGGCATCATGACGTCCATGATGATGACGTCGAAGCGCTCCTGGGCCAGCAGTTGCAGGGCGGCCTGGCCATGATAGGCGCAGTCCACCCTGTGCCCGGCCAGCGCCAGATAGTCCATGATGGTCTCCGCCACCTGGGGACTGTCTTCCACCACCAGTATTTTCATGCTCTGATCTCCTGGTCTGTGCCGCTATTTCACGGCCATTTCACACCGGATGGGACATCCTGTGTGCCAGTGTAACCCCGAGGATCCCCGATGAAGAAGTCTCTCCGCGCCTTCTGGTTATTGATTCTATTGCCTTTTGGTCTGGTGCAGGCGGCCGAGTTCAAGCTCACGGGCCGCACCACCTGGCAGCTTGGCCAGTTGATGGTCAACGGCATTCCCTTCGTGCTCGATGAGCGCACCCGCTTCAAGGATGGCCTGGATGAGGACGATCTCGGCGGGACCTGGGTCGATCTGGAAGGGGTCGTGCAGGAGACGGCTGCAGGGGCGCGGCGGCTCGTTCGCGAGGTGGAGGCACTGGAAGAGGAGGACGAGATGGAACTGGAAGGGCCGGTGGAAGGGGGACGGATCTGGGGTTATGTCACCTCGGATGGGAGCCTCTCCCCGTTCGAGGGACGCTGGCTGGAGCTGGAGTGCAAGTTTGACGGCATGCGCCTGAGCCAGTGCCGGGAGGATGACTGACCGGTCAGGGCGGACCGGGAAAAATTGCCCGTCCGGGGCCATAGTTAAACCTCACCCCGTGACCCCGGACCGCCTGCCATGACCCGAACCGCACTCTGCCTGCTGCTGTTGCCCTTCTGCACCTTTGCCGACGACGCCGAGCTCTGGCTGGTGGAGCTGGAGCACAACGACGGGGTGCGCCTGCAATTCCAGGGGGCTGAGCTGGAGCTCGGCAGTGCCGAACTGCACGGCGTGGCGCAGCCGGACGGGCTCGTGCCCGGCATGCACCTCGCGATCCAGAGCCGCTACGGCGTCGCCGAGACGATCCGGGTGCTCGACGGGGCGCCGGATCCGGCGCTCGGGGCCAGTTGGCGGCGGGCGGAGGATCGACTGCTCACCCATAATCAACAGGCATTGCTGCTACAGGATCTCGGCGTGCTGGTGTTTGATGCTGACACTCGCTGGATCAACGGCAGCGCCGCCGATCTGCAACCGGGTCGCCGCCTGGTGCTGAGCCGGGATGAAGAGGGCCGCCTCACCGATATCCTCATTCCTGACCCCGAGGATCCTCTCGACGCCGAAGAGTGAGACCTCTCTCCCTTTCCCCTTGTTAATGGCTTGTACTTTAAATTTCCCCACTTATACTGGCGCACATCTTGTCGGAGTGCTGACCGTCGAACGACGCTAAGCTGAGACCGTTAATTCGGGATCCGTGGAACCTGATCAGGTTAAGACCTGCGAAGGGAAACAAGGGTAACTTGCGGGTTACCGCGCCGGGGAAGGCACACCTTCCCGCCAGCTGGAGGCAGACCGCCTCTGGCTGGCACAGGCGCACAGGGGGAGGTTGTCCCGCCGGGCCGTCAGGCCTGCGGATCTGCCACACAGGGCAGAGGGACGGCAGAGCAGGGAAGATCCATGCCCGGCTCACTCCCCCGAGCACACCCCGCCGCAAGTTCATCTTCTCCTCGAACTCCAGACAAGCAAACACCCATAACTTCAACCAGTTAATGTGAGTTTTGCTATGTCTACCAATGTTTCTGATACCACCAAATCCAGCCGCCGCGAGCAGCGCTCCAGCGCCCAGACCTTTATCGACAACCTCAAGGGGATGGCTCACCCCAACTCCCGCCGCATCTTTATCCAGGGTTCTCGCCCTGACATCCGGGTGCCTTTGCGGGAGATCCAGCTGGCCGACACCTTCGTCGGCGGCACCAAGGACGCTCCCCAGTTCGAGCCCAACGAGCCGGTGCCGGTTTACGATACCTCGGGCCCCTATGGGGAAGAGGCTGCCCCCATCGACGTGCGCCGCGGTCTGCCGCGCCTGCGCGAAGCCTGGGTGCTGGAGCGTGCTGACACCGACGCGCTGGAGGGGTTGAGCTCCACTTTCACTCAGGAGCGGCTGGCGGACGAGGGGCTGGATCACCTGCGCTTCGAGCATCTGCCAAAGCCGCGCCGTGCCAAGCCGGGCCGCCGGGTCACCCAGCTGCACTACGCCCGCGCCGGCATCGTCACTCCCGAGATGGAATTTATCGCCATTCGCGAGAACATGGGCCGTGAGCGGGTGCGCTCCGAGCTCCTGCGCACCCAGCACCCGGGTCAGGGCTTTGGCGCCAGACTGCCCCAGAACATCACCCCCGAGTTCGTGCGCGATGAGGTGGCCGCCGGTCGCGCCATCATCCCCAGCAACATCAACCACCCGGAAGCGGAGCCCATGATCATCGGCCGCAACTTCCTGGTGAAGATCAACGCCAATATCGGCAACTCGGCGGTCACTTCCAGCATCGAAGAGGAAGTGGAGAAGCTGGTGTGGTCCACCCGCTGGGGCGCCGACACCGTGATGGATCTCTCCACCGGCCGCTACATCCACGAGACCCGCGAGTGGATCCTGCGCAACAGCCCGGTGCCCATCGGTACCGTGCCCATCTATCAGGCGCTGGAGAAGACCAACGGCATCGCCGAGGATCTCACCTGGGAGCTGTTCCGCGACACCCTGCTGGAGCAGGCCGAGCAGGGGGTGGACTACTTCACCATCCACGCAGGCGTCTTGCTGCGCTTCGTGCCCATGACCGCCAAGCGCCTCACCGGCATCGTTTCGCGCGGTGGCAGCATCATGGCCAAGTGGTGCCTGTCCCACCACAAGGAGAACTTCCTCTACGAGCACTTCCGCGAGATCTGCGAGATCTGCGCCGCCTACGACGTGAGCTTGTCGCTGGGTGACGGTCTGCGTCCGGGCTCCGTCTATGACGCCAACGACGAGGCCCAGTTCGCCGAGCTGCGCACCCTGGGCGAGCTCACCAAGATTGCCTGGGAATACGACGTGCAGGTGATGATCGAGGGCCCCGGTCACGTGCCCATGCACATGATCGAGCGCAACATGACCGAGCAGCTCGAGCACTGCCACGAGGCTCCCTTCTATACCCTGGGCCCGCTCACCACCGACATTGCCCCGGGGTACGATCACTTCACCTCCGGCATCGGCGCCGCGCTCATCGGCTGGTACGGCTGCGCCATGCTCTGCTACGTGACCCCCAAGGAACACCTGGGCCTGCCCAACAAGGAGGACGTGAAGCAGGGGCTCATTACCTACAAGATCGCCGCCCACGCGGCTGACCTTGCCAAGGGCCACCCGGGCGCCCAGATCCGCGACAATGCCATGTCCAAGGCGCGCTTCGAGTTCCGCTGGGAGGATCAGTTCAACCTGGCCCTGGATCCCGACACCGCCCGCGCCTACCACGACGAGACCCTGCCTCAGGAGTCCGGCAAAGTGGCCCACTTCTGCTCCATGTGCGGGCCCAAGTTCTGCTCCATGAAGATCACCCAGGACGTGCGCGATTATGCGGCGAAACTGGAAGCCGTAGAGATAAAGCTGGTCGGCATGGACGGTCAGCAGGAGCGGGTGGTGGCCGAGGTGGAGAGCGGCATGGCCCGCATGGCTGAAACTTTCAAGGAGGCCGGCGGCGAGATCTACCATCAGGCGGCGGCGCTGAAACAGGCCGCAGGGGAGGAGGCGTGAGCAGCGCAAGCGGGGCTGTCAGCCCCGCCGATCTGTCGCCCGTGACCGACTCCCGCCCAGTTGTCTGGACCATTGCCGGTTCAGACTCCGGCGGCGGTGCCGGCATTCAGGCCGATCTGCACACATTGCACGACCTCGGCGTGCACGGCTGCTCCGTCATCTCCGCCATCACGGCCCAGAACTCGGTGGCGGTGAAGATGGTCGACCCCGTGCTGATGCAGACCTTCGCCGCCCAGATCGATGCCCTGGGGCTGGATCTGCCACCCGCCGCCATCAAGATCGGGCTGCTGCCGACCCGGCTGCACGTAGAGGTGCTGGCCCGTCGCCTGTCGACCGTCGAGGCTCCCTTCGTGGTCTACGACCCGGTGGCCATCGCCAGCACCGGCACCCCCATGGCGGAGCCCGGCATGCTGGTGGCGGTGCGCGAGCACCTGCTGCCACGTCTGTCGCTCATCACCCCCAACGGTCCCGAGCTGGAGGCCCTGACCGGCCTGCCCGCCACCAGTCCCGAGCTGGTGCGCCTCGCCGCCCGGCGGCTGTGCGAACTCGGCGCCCGTGCCGTGCTGGTCAAGGGGGGCCACCTTGAATGGGGCGGGGATCTCTGCCTCGACTACTACCAGGACGAGAGCCGCGAATTCTGGCTCGCCGCGCCGCGCCTCGATACCCGCCACGGTCACGGCACCGGTTGCGCTTACGCCAGCGCCATCGCCGCCGTGGTGGCGCAGGACTATCCGGTGGAGGACGCCATCACCCTGGCGCGGGCCTACCTGCAACAGGGCTTGGCGGCGGCGCAGGGGGTGGGGGCAGGCCCGGGGCCCATCGCCCATCTCGGCTGGCCCGCTGACCTTGACCACTTCCCCCGTGCCGTGCTGGCGGGTTCACCGCTCGATCGCCGCTTCGGACTTTATGAAGCGAGCAGCGCCCGTCTGCCGGATGGCCCCTTCGCGCCGACCGAACACAACCTCGGCCTCTATCCGGTGGTGGACTCGGTCAAGTGGCTCAAACGCCTGCTGGGGGCCGGGGTGAAGACCATCCAGCTGCGGATCAAGAATCTGCCCGCCACAGAGGTGGCGCCGGCCATTCGTGATGCGGTCGCGCTCGGTCGCCGCCATGGGGCACGGCTCTTTATCAACGACTACTGGCAGCAAGCCATCGAGGCGGGTGCCTGGGGCGTGCATCTGGGGCAGGAGGATATGGAGACCGCCGATCTCGCCGCCATTCAGGCGGCCGGGCTGCGCCTTGGCATCTCCACCCACGGCTACTTCGAGCTGATGCGGGCCCGCGAGCTTGCCCCCTCCTATATCGCGCTGGGCCATATCTTCCCGACCAACACCAAAGCGATGCCTTCGCGCCCCCAGGGGCTGGCGCGGCTGCACCACTACCGCGCCCTGATGGGCGACTGGCCCACGGTGGCCATCGGTGGCATCGGCGAGGAGCGGGTGGCTGCGGTCAAGGCAAGCGGGGTCGGCAGCATTGCGCTGGTCTCGGCCATCACGGCGAGCGATGACTGGCAGGGCGCGACCGAGCGGCTGCTCGCTGCCGTGGGGGCGGGGGATGAGCCGCGCTCGGCCAGCGTGATACGGGAGGCAGAACATGCGCTCTGATGCCGCGTCTCTCAGTGACAAAGAGTATCTGAGATACGGCCGCCAGCTGATGCTGGCGGAAGTGGGGGAAGCCGGTCAGGCGCGGCTCAAGGATAAATCCGTGCTGATCGTGGGCTTGGGCGGGCTCGGCTCGCCGCTCGCCCTCTATCTGGCCGGGGCCGGGGTCGGCACCTTGTGGCTGGCCGATGGCGACACGGTGGATTCCAGCAATCTGCCGCGCCAGATCCTGTTCGATAGCGAGGCGGTCAACCACTCCAAGGCGGAGCTGGCCCGCGAGCGCTTGGCCGCCCACAACCCTATGGTGGAGCTGATCGCCATCAACCAGCGACTCGATGCCGCCAGCCTGCCGGAGTTTGTGGCCGAGGTGGATCTGGTGATCGACTGCTGCGACAACCTCGCCACCCGCCAGGCCATCAACGCCGCCTGCGTGGCCCAGGGCAAGCCCTGGGTCTGTGCCGCCGCAGTGGGCTGGCAGGGGCAACTGATGGTGCGCACCAGCAGCGATCACGCCTGCTACGCCTGCCTCTATCCGCTGGATACCGAGATCAGGGAAAGCTGCGAGACCAGCGGCGTCACCGGCCCGCTGGTCGGGGTGATGGGCTCTTTGCAGGCGCTGGAGGCGCTGAAACTGCTGCTCGGGATGCCGAGCCCGGTGGCGGGCACATTGCGCCGGTTTGATGCCCTGACCCATCAGTGGCAGACCCTCACGCTGGCTCCCGACCCCGATTGCCCGGTTTGCGGCAGCACCCACCCGGCCCTGGAGAATTAACCATGAAGATCCGATTGAACGATATCGAGCTGACGCTGCCCACCGGCCAGCGCCTGACTGAGCTGCTGGCGGTGCAGGAGATTCCCCCTCAGGGGGTAGCGGTGGCCCTCAACGGCGCCGTGCTGCCCCGTGGCCGCTGGGCCGAGACCCGTCTCAATGACGGGGACGAACTCCACCTCTTCACCGCCATTGCCGGAGGCTGACCCATGATGCTCGCA
The DNA here is from genome assembly GCF_017939325.1 of Aeromonas sp. MaB10011B. Taxonomy (NCBI): domain Bacteria; kingdom Pseudomonadati; phylum Pseudomonadota; class Gammaproteobacteria; order Aeromonadales; family Aeromonadaceae; genus Aeromonas; species Aeromonas sp. MaB10011B. The sequence continues at coordinate 99,620 of NZ_JAGKRK010000022.1, forward strand.
GTCCCATCTTCGCGCGCCCTGCCTTGCGGCGGGGCCTCATCTCTTCTTATCGCAGTGGCGGGAGGCTGACATGCTCAAGATTGCCGATCACACCTTCTCTTCGCGCCTCTTTACCGGCACCGGCAAGTTTGCCCGCCCGGAACTGATGGCCGCCGCCATCGAGGCGAGTGGCTCCCAGCTGGTCACCATGGCCATCAAGCGGCTCGAACCGGGCAAGGCCCACGACGATATCCTCACGCCCCTTCGGCAACTCGGGGTCAAGCTGCTGCCCAACACCTCGGGGGCCAAGACCGCCGCCGAGGCGGTATTTGCCGCCCACCTCGCCCGCGAGGCGCTGGGGACGAACTGGCTCAAGCTCGAGATCCACCCCGATCCACGCTACCTCTTGCCCGATCCCATCGAGACGCTCAAAGCCGCCGAGCAGCTGGTGAAAGAGGGCTTTGTGGTGCTGCCCTACTGCGGCGCCGACCCCGTGCTGTGCAAGCGGCTCGAAGAGGTGGGTTGCGCCGCCGTGATGCCGCTGGGCGCCCCCATCGGTTCCAATCAAGGGCTGGTGACCCGGGAGTTTCTCTCCATCATCGTCGAGCAGGCCAATGTGCCCGTGGTGGTGGATGCGGGGATCGGTGCGCCGAGCCATGCCGCCGCCGCCTTTGAGCTGGGGGCCGATGCCGTGCTGGTCAACACCGCCATTGCCGTCAGTGGCGACCCGGTCGCCATGGGCCGCGCCTTTTCACTGGCCTGCACTGCCGGGCGCAGTGCCTATGAAGCCGGTCTCGGCGCCCGCGCCCTGCAGGCCCAAGCCTCCAGCCCGCTTACCGATTTTCTGGGGGCGTTATGAGTCAGCATGCCAATGACCCCACCCCGACCCTCCCCTTGCCAGGGGAGGGAGTGTCGACTCCGCCCTCTTGTGAAGTAGGAGATCGGGGGGGCGGATTAACACCTCCCCCTTGTGAAGGGGGAGGCCGGGAGGGGGTTGAGAGAAAGTCGGAGAGTTTTCTCGATAGATGGCTCGAGCTGGGGTGGGACGATATCGGCATGCAGATCCGCGCCAAAACAGCGGCAGATGTAGAGCGGGCGCTGACTACCTCCCGCCGCACCCTGGCGGACTTTATGGCGCTGATCTCCCCGGCCGCCGAGGCGTATCTGCCGCAGATGGCGGCCGAGGCCGAGCGGCTGACCCGCCAGCGCTTTGGCAACACCATCGGCTTCTATGTGCCGCTCTATCTGTCGAACCTCTGTGCCAACGACTGCACCTACTGCGGCTTCTCCATGAGCAACCGCTTGAAGCGCAAGACCTTGAATAGCGAGGAGATTGAGCGCGAGTGTCTGGCCATCAAGGCGCGCGGTTTTGACAGCGTGCTGCTGGTGACCGGCGAGCACGAGCACAAGGTGGGGCTCGCCTATTTTCGGCAGGTGTTGCCCATCATCCGCCGTCACTTCAGCACGGTGGGGATGGAGGTGCAGCCCCTCTTGCAGGATGAATATGCCGAGCTGAAGACCCTCGGCCTCGATTCGGTCATGGTCTATCAGGAGACCTACCACGCCCCCACCTACGCCCGCCATCACCTGCGCGGCAACAAGCGGGACATCGCATGGCGCCTCGCCACGCCGGATCGGCTCGGCCGCGCCGGTATCGACAAGATAGGGCTGGGGGCGCTCATCGGTCTCTCCTCGGACTGGCGTGCCGACAGCTACTTTGTCGCCGAGCACCTCGCCTGGCTTGAGCGCCACCACTGGCAGAGCCGCTACTCCCTCTCCTTCCCGCGCCTGCGCCCCTGCACCGGTGGGCTGGAACCTGAAGTGGTCATGTCGGATCGCCAGCTGGCCCAGCTTATCTGCGCCTGGCGCCTCTTCTCGCCCACGCTGGATTTGTCGCTCTCCACCCGCGAGTCGGCCACCTTTCGCAACGGCGCGGTGCGCCTTGGCATCACCCAGATGTCGGCCGAGTCGCGCACCCAGCCGGGTGGCTATGCCGAGGGGGATAAAGAGGAGCTGGAGCAGTTCGCCATCCACGACGACCGCCCGGTGGGGGAAGTGGCCGCCGCCGTGCGGCAGGCAGGGTTGCAGCCGGTGTTCAAGGACTGGGAACCCTTCTTGGGCCGATAGGGGCGGCCACGCCCCCCTTTACCGGCGGCGTCCGGTATAACGATTGGGCGCCGTTCGGCCACACACCTTGCTGGTGGCGACGCTTTGGCTCCCTCCCCTGCGAAGGGGAGGGCTGGGGAGGGGTCTTGATGCGATATTTCATTGCCATCGTAGGGTCGATTAGCCGTCAGGCGTAATCGTCCGCTTTGTGGTGTGTGTGATGGCTGGCACGGCTTCGCCGTGCAGGACGCGAGGCCGCTGGCCTCGAAGGTGTTTCGCCCGCCCTTCGGGCCGGGGCGAGTGACTTTGGAAAGACCCAAAGTCACCAAAGGTCTTCTCCCCCGCTTATTCGCCCGACTTAGTCGGGTTCCTTCGGCTCACCCGCTTGTCCGACGGCACGCGGCGACGGGCCATCCATGGCCCGGCGCCGCTCGCTCGACATCCTGTCTCGCGGCCTGGACAAGCGTGCTCGCCTCAGCGAATAAGAGGGGGAACCAAAACCGTGCCCGCCATAACCTCAGGGAGTGGTCGTAGGGTGCAATTCGCTTCGCTTATTGCACCCTACGGTAATACACCCTGTGTGTATGGAGATGGTATTCACCTGACAGTTGCCCACAAAAGGGAGTGGTCATACGGCTTCAAACCGGATAACAAAACGGTACCCCTACCGTGTTATCTGGAGTCACCGTATGACCACCAACGAGAAAGTAGCACGTCGTAAACTCAG
>NZ_JAGKRK010000104.1:0-298 GCF_017939325.1 Aeromonas sp. MaB10011B
CTGATTTTGCCCGGACGTTGCGCCCCGGCTGGCTGGTCGTGCCCGCTGCTGATTTTGACATGCTGGCAACCTTCAAATCCTCAATGACGATCATCGCGTGGTTTTTGCTGATAGTCGTTGTGACCTTGTGAAGGTAATCGCGGCGGCTATTGGCGATATGTGAATGCAGCCGCTGGATCTTGGCTTTTTGTTTCTTCCAGTTGCTGCTGAACTTTACCTTTTTGCTCAACTGGCGTTGGAGCCTTGCCAGCTTGGTCTGATTGGTTTTGAAGCTGTTGACGGGCTCAAACACCGTGCC
>NZ_JAGKRK010000023.1:0-33068 GCF_017939325.1 Aeromonas sp. MaB10011B
TGTTCGCGGATGGTGCGGGCCGTATCTGCGGGCTGGCGCAGCTCGGCAGGCATGACCTGTTCGCGGATGGTGCGGACGGTATCTGCAGGCTGGCGTAGCTCGGCAGGCATGACCTGCTCGCGGATTGTTCGGGCAGCCTCAACAGGTTGGCGCAGTTCAGCAGGCATGACCTGCTCGCGGATGGTGCGGGTGGCATCCTGATGCGGCTGCATGGCAGCCAGTGGCATACTGGCCAGCAAGGCTGCTGACGCCATGGCAGCGGTTTGGCGGCGGCTGATGATGTTGGCCGGGCCTTTCACCACTTCCGGCCCATTTTCCCCAGCGATACCCCATTTCCCTGCCGGGATCAGACCTCCCTTATCGTAAAAGCCCGCGAACCCACCCTCTTTTCTGGCCTGTACGGCTGGTGCTGTTGATGAGTGCTGTACGGCTACTTTTGTTGATGACCCCCCTTTCATCCAGTCCGGCAGGATGTCCGTGATGGATTTCACCTTGGCCTTGAGCTCTTCCCATTTGGCCGAGATGCCCCCTATCAGCCCATCTATGAGGGCTTTACCCGCGTTGAGCGCCCGGGATGGCAGTGTGGTCAGGTAGTCCCAGAATTCACCGGTGGCCGCTTTGCACTTCTCCCAGGCGGACTTGAACCACGGCCCGAGCTGATCCCAATTCTTGTAGATGAGGTAAGCGCCGACGGCGACGGCAGCAATGCCCGCGATAATCCAGCCGATTGGGGTGGTGAGGATGGCAACCCCTAGCTTAAGAAAGCCCAGGGACAGTCCCTTGAGCAGGGTCAGCAGTGGTCCACCCATGGTCAGCATCATGCCCAGACCCATCTTGATGGCGGCAATGGGGCCCAGCAGGCCGGCCAGCACCAACAGCAGACCACCGCCCACGGTCGCGGTGACGGCGGTGATGGCGGCCACTTTGGTGAGGGTGGCGGTGAGTTCAGGGTTAGCTCGCATCCAGGCACCAGCGGCCTGGGTCATGCTGGTCACCTGCTGGATCAGACCGCGCAGTGGCCCGTTCTGGGTTTCCAGCATCTGGATGTTGAGGTCTTCCCATGCCGAGGTCATGTTGTCCAGATCGCCGCGGGCGTTGTCGCCCATCACGGCTGCCATCTCTTTGGCGACCCCTTTGCTCTGCTGCCGGATCATGGCGGCATATTTGGCGAAGCCGCCGGCCCCGGCTTGGCCGATGAGCTCGGCCATCCCTGATGCCGCCTCTTCGCCAAAGATCTCTTTGTACGCGGCCAACTGGTCAGCGTTGCCCATCTTTTCTGTTTGCTTGGCGACCTGGGCCATGATGTCCACGATGTTGAGCATGTTGCCGCTGGCGTCTTTGGTGGTCACTCCCAGACTTTTCATCAACTTGTCGGCTTTGCTGGTCGGCCCAGCCAGCCGGTTCAGCATGGCGCGTAGGGCGGTACCCGAGTTTGACCCTTGAATACCGATGTTCCCCAGCAAGCCAGCGGCGGCGGCCGCTTCTTCAAGGCTCATGCCTGCCTTGTTGGCGATGGGGCCCATGTATTTCATGGTTTCCGCCAACATGTTGAGGTCTACGTTTGAGGTGGTCATGGTGAGCGCCAACGTATCGCTGACCCTGCCCATCTGGGCCGCTTCCATCTTGAAGGCGCTGAGGATGTTAGAGGCGATGTCGGCGGTCTGGTCCAGCCCCACGCCAGAGGCTTTGGCAAGGTCGAGCATGTCCGGCATCGCCGCCTTAATCTGTTTCGGGTTGAAGCCCGACATTGCCAAGAATCCCTGAGCCTGCGCCGCATCCATGGCGGTGAAGCTGGTCGAGGCGCCGAGATCCCGCGCTTGTTGGCGGAGCATGGCCAGCTCTGCGCTGTCCTTCTGCAGGCGGGTGAGAGCCTGCACCTTTGACATCTGGGCGTCGAAGTCGAGGCCGACCGAGGCGATGGAGTTGATCTTGTAGAGGCCCGCCGCGCCGGTGGCCATGCCGGCGGCGCCATAGCCTGCCATGGTGCCGCGCATCGCCATCGTCTTGTCGTAGTTGGCCTTCACCTGGGCGATGCGTTTTTGCTGAGCGGCGACCTGGGTCAGCTTGCTGCGCTGTTGTTCGAGCTGGGCGGTGGTGGCGGTCAAATCGGATTTGAGCTGGCGCTGGTGCTGGCTCAGCTGTCGGGTGTTGATGCCCGCCTGCTGCATCGCGGCTTTCATGGCGCCGTGACGGCTGACCATCTCACGCTCTTTGTTGGTCAGGTCACGCACGGCCCCTTTGGCCCTTTCCAGTTCACGGGTCATGGCTTTGGTGGGGTTGGCGGTGGCAGCCAGTTCTTTGGCCATGCGCTGGGCGGTTTGCTGCGCTTGGGTCAGCTCTGCCCGGGTGGCGCCTATCTGCTTGCCGAGAGTGCGATAGCCGTCAACCTGGCCGCTCTGTTTTTCCAGATCGCGAACTTTGGCTTTGGTGTCGGCGAGGTCTTTGGCGGTGATGCGGCTTTGGCCGGTGACGGCCTTGAGGGGGGCGGTGAGTTTGTCCACCGCCCCGAGCAGGATTTGTAACTTGAGGGTGCTCATGATTCGTCTGCCCCGTTGATTTGGTTGTATCGCTCAACAAGGCGTTGGTGCCAGCCCATCAGCTCGTCGAGCTCCATGGCCGCCATTTCAGATGGCGGCCAGTGGGCGATGATGGCGAGATCTGCCATCAGGTCGTCTATGCAGTGAGGTAAGCCAGCTTCTTGGGTAACAAAAAAGCGGCTACTTCCTGCCCCAGTTGCATCAGGTCAGCGGGGTCCATGGCGCCGATGTCCACCTCGGTCAGTGCCGGGCTGGTGATGCGCGGCAGCAGCTTGGAGAGGGCGTTGACGTCCATCTGCAGGATGTCGGTCATGTTGAGGCCGCGCAATTGCCCCGCCATGGGCTTGCGGACGACGATGTCACTGATGGTCTGCTCGCCGCGCTGGATGGGATTGTCTAGGGTGACAGTTTTCTGAGTCATGGTGTGTTCCTTGGTCAGTATGTGGTCACGGGCGGCATGGCCGCCCGGATGATGTGGGGTGGATTAGAGGCCGATGGCTTTGCGATGTTCTTCCATCAGGTCTTCTCCGCCGACTTTCCAGATCATGTTGATGAGGTCGATCTCGACTAGCTCTTCACCGTCGACGGTCACCTTGTAGTAGGTGTTGACCATGGTGGCTTTCTGCTGGCTGTTGTCGCCGGTCTTGAGGGTGCCGCCGTCCAGCTCTTTGATGCGCCCACGCTGGACGATTTCGACCGCCGACACCTGGGCGGTGTCGTCGCGCTGGAAGGAACCCGCAAAGCGGAGCATGACGCCGTCAATCTTGGCCTGATGTTGCTTTTTGAACAGGGCGGCTTCGTACCCGCCGAAGGTGAACTCGGTATCGAGGGCGCCATCGTCGAGGCCCATGTTGATATGAACTGCACCTGGCATGCCGCCGCCGCGATACGCTTCGAGTTTCATGGCGAGTTTGGCCGGGGTGTACTCTTCGCCGACGCCGATCCAGTTCTCTCCGTCGAGGAACATGTTGAGGTGCTTGAGTTTGCGAGGCAGTGCCATGGTTGATGATCCTTATGCTGCGGCCACGCGGGCGGCGAAGTCGACCAGGTAACGGTCGGTGATGCGCTGCTGGAACATGAGGTTTTCAAGCGGCGGCACGGGGGTGTAGTCGTAGTCGATGTAGAGTTTGCCGGCCTTGAGGGTGTCTTTGTCGTTGACCTCCTCGTTGTACCAGCAGTCGAACCCGATGAGGTAGCCGAGGCTGACCAGCTCGCGGCCCTTGGCCTTGATGCCCTCGATGATGTCTTTGACCAGGGTGGGGGTCATCGGCTTGTCGACCGCCCACATGTGGGCCTCGGCGATGGTGTCGGCCAAGATCTGAGCGGTGCGGGTGTAGTTCTCGAACTGGAACAGGGGATCGTCCGAGCAGGTGCGCGAGCCCCAGAAGCGGAACCCTTCGGCCTGGATCAGGCAGGTGACATCGTTGGCATTGAGCAGGCCCGCGTCGGTGTCGGGGTCTTGCAGGCTCCAGAACACTTGCTTGGTCACCCCTTCCACGCCAGTGACGGCGACGTTGGAAAGGGTCTTGTGCCATCCCACCTCTTTGTCGATCTTGGCGCGCATGGCCAGGGCTTTGGCGGTGGCCCAGATGGCGGCCTCGGCATTGGCGGTGGTATCCCACTTTTTGAAATCACCGTGCACCGGCATGACTTCGCGCTGTCCGAAGTTCTGGCGGTAGGCCAGCGCCTCGGTCGGAGTGTTGCAGCCGTAGGTTGAAACGTAAGTGAAGGCGCGCAGCTTGACCGCCACGGCCGCCAGTTCGGTGGCCACCGGCAGGGTATCGAGCCCCGGCGCGCCGAGGATGCGCGGGGTGACGCCGGTGGCGGAGCTGGCCCGTTGCAGGGCCTTGAGGCCGGTGAAGCTGCCATCCGGCAGCGCTGTGCCGATGACGTTGGAGGTGGTCTCTTCGTCGGTGGCGCCTTTGGCCACCCGCACCACGATGGTGATGGTGTTGACGGTGTCGGCGATGGCCTGCAGTGCTTTGGCCAGGGTGCCCTGGGTGCCGGCTTTGCCAACGGCTTTTTGTACGTCGGTGATGATGACCGGGGTGTTGAGCGGGAAGGTGGCCGCGTCGGCATCGTCCGCATGACCAAGCAGGCCGATCACGGCCGTGGCAATGGTACGAATGGTGCGGGTGCCTTCGTTGACTTCGACGACGCGCACGCCGTGATGATAACTGTCGAGTGCCATGGTGGCGGTTCTCCTGTGTCCGGACGGAGGTGATCATTGTGAGCAGGGTCAGGATGCAGGCGGAGCACACGACAGGCGAGCGGGCGGCGTTGTATAGGGCGGTTTTACAACAGCGGCATGGTGACGAGATACAGCGGTGCGATGTGAAGCACCCCGCACAGGGCGGGGTGTTGGTTAGCTGATAGGTTACAGCACAAAGGCCGGGCGAGCCCCAATGTTCGCGTACCGAGACGACCGAGCGCTGACCAGGTCGAGCGCGAACACGCCAGCAGCGGCGCCGTTGTCCCAGCGGCCGCCGGAGAGGGCGAGGCGCTCGCCGTAGTTGCGCACGTAGAGCACGTCGCCGCCGTGGCTGGCGTCGAGCGGGAACAGCGACAGCGCTTTGGCAATGCTTGGCACTATCAATCCCGCCTTGCTGGTGATTTTTTCAAATGCCTCGGCGGTGTGTCCTGGAGTGTGTTCGTCGCTGCCCGCGTCGCCGTTGCGATTGCTGACCGCATCAGATAGCACTGGTGCGCCATGGTCAGTGGTGGTGCCGGCTGCTGATGCGTCGTATTTCAGCGTGCCGGCGCTGCCTGGTGCTACAAGTTCGCCGGTGCTGGCCGAGATGGCGCGCCATGCTGATGATGCTTTGGTCTGGCTGTTTTTGCTGTCGGCGGCGTTGTTGTTGGCCAGCACCTGGATTTCGCCGTCCACAGTGCGCAGGCCGCCGCGCCACTCCCAGACGTTGCCGCAGAGGTCGGCGATGCCGTTGGGGTTGTTGTTGTGACGCCAGCTGACCGGGCCTGAGCCGGTCAGGGTGCGCGGATTGCCAGAGTTTTCGCCTGGCGCGCCGCCGTCGGCGCGGCGGGCGGTTTCAAATGGTGCGTCTGAGCTGCGCCCGTAGGCAGTGTTGCCGCGTGGCATAAAGCCATTCTTTTTGCACCAGTGTGCAATAGCAGACTGCTCGGCGTGAGTCATGGCGTGGAAGCCCTGGCCGCAGGCTGAGCTATAGGCCAGCGCCTCGTCAAAGGTCACTGAATGCAGTGGCTCGACGCCCGGCAGCGACAGCAGCTCACCATCACGCAGGCAGCCGGTGTGCTGACCGATAAACAGTTCGGACTTTTCAACGCCGTTGACGATGAATGCCGGGTGGGTGCCGTTGCCCAGCGCCGGGTCAATGTCCTGCAGATTAAAGCGCGGGATGATGTGCATATAGGTCGGTTGCCCCTTGGCGGTGTAGAGCACTGTGACGGTGCCGCCGCTGGCGGCTTCTACTGCGGCGCGCAGGCTGTCTTTTACAAAAATCATGGGTGGCTCCTTACTTTGGCCAGAGGGTCAGGGTGACGGTGTCGGGGTTGAGCGGCAGCGGCTGGCTGGCGGCTGGCTGGTCTTCGTTCGGTTGTTCATTGGCGGCAGGCCACTGCTGCGGTGGGATCACCACGGTTGCCACGAATGCGCCCGGGCCGGATGTGCTGATGCCGCTGTCGGTCTGATAGAGGCTGATGGTGGTCTGTTCCTGGCGTTGCTGCGCCTGACAGTCGACCGTCAGCCCGCCGATGGTAATGAGGTTGCCGCTGACGGCGATATCGTGGTGCGGGCCAGCGCCCAGCAGAAGAATTTGCATGGTCATACTCCGTTATTGGTGAGGCTGTATTTGACGATGACATCGTCGGCGTAGTGGGCCAGCGTCAGGCGGGCGCCATTGCTGGCCCGTTCGCTGACCAGCACATGGTGCGCGGCGGCATCGCCTGAGCTGCTGACCATGTCGATGGCGAGCTGCCAGCCCAGATCCCCGACCGGGAACGGGAATGGCCAGAGCACCAAGGCTGCGGGTGGGCTTGCCAGCATCAGCGGGTAATATGGTTCGATACGGCGCACGTCGGTGAGGGTGACGTTGGCGAGGTACTGATCGCTGCCCGAGTTGTTGCCCGCTGGTACGCTGATGCGATAGAGCGGGATGGCGTCTGCCGGGGCATCGGCGCCGAGGTTGGACACATCCAGCTCGATGCCGTTGGCGGTGATGCGAGCAAAGGCGACGCAGGTGGCTGGCGCTGCGGTGTTGTTGCTGGGCACAGCGGCGCCGTTGATGCGCTGCGGCAAAAAGTAAACCCGACCTTTGGCGAACAGTTCACCTTCTTCAAAGGTGAGGTTGCGGGTGGCGGTGGTCGATTTGGTGACGGTGCAGCCACGGCGGGTGCCACGGTTGACGAAGCGAACCTGACCGGTCTGGTTGCGAAACTTCTTGGTTTTCTCAATTTCCGAGAAGGCAAGTGCAGCTTGTTCCATGCCGCGCACAATCTCTTGCCCCATGGCGGCCATCAGCTCTTGATCGGTGGTCTCTTCCAGATCATCGACGCGCTGGATCAGAGAATCCTGGCGCTTTTTCAGAAACTTGGTGCGGCTGCCCAGCTGTTTGGCCTGGACGTTGTCGACGCCGTCAGGGCCGCCCATCACGGGGTCGGTGGTTTCGAGTTGGTAGATGCCCTCTACCCACACTTCGCTCTCTTGCAGATTTGCCATGGTGGCTCCTTAAAAAATGATGGTCCAGGACCCGGTGATGGATAGATCACTGGTTTTTTCAATCAGCCCGCGCACTTTGCGGGCGAATAGGGTTTCGTCCGCGCAGAGCAGCCCTAGCTCACGGATATTGAGGCCGTTGGCTTCGCTCTCGCCCAGGGTGAAGGCGAAGCGCACTTGCCCCTCTGCAGGAAAGGTGATGGCGGTGACTGCTTTGGTGTATGCACCGCTGATGGTTTGGTCGTTGGGCGTTGGGCCCACGCCATTGGTGCCAAAGGCAATGCGGTTGATGTTTTTGCCGCTGCCCTGGCCCGCAATCAGGCGCGCCAGCGCGCTTTTGGCGGCAGTCATGATCATGTTGTGATCGGTGATGGTTTGCGGCGGCTGCCCGGCACGGTGCAAGGTGATGGACAGTTCACCACGCAGGGCGATCTGTTCGGCGATATTCATGGTGTGACCTCGGTGGTGATGGATGGACCGCTGCGGGTGATGCCCGGGTGATGGCGATGAGCGCCAGCGCGCAGCAGTTGGCCACTGTGGGTAGTGCAGCGGTGGTGCGCCCTGCCATTACGGCGCAAGGTGCGGGTAAAGGTGAGTGCCAGCAGGCCATCATCAGCCACTTGGCTCCCTGCGCCACGGTGCAGGCCGTAGCGGTGATGGGTGCCGGTGCGCAGCGGGGAGACCCGGCAGGTGTCCTGATGGCTGACGCCCATGGTCAGGCTGAGGGCATCCCACTGGTTGGCGCGGGTTTCACCGGTGATGAGGCCACCATTGCGGCGCTGGGCGCCAGCGCGGGCGATAGCACCCTGATGGTGTAAGACGATGGCTTGATCGCGATTGATGGCGCCGTCACGGCGGCGACCCCACGGCAGCACTTCGCCGCTGGTGATGGCGGCCTGTTCGGTGACCCGTTCTACGGTGGTGATACGATCGCTGGTGTCATCGCTAAAGCGCAGGCCGACCAGTTGGCAGCGGGCGGGGGCGGTTTTTTCCAGGATGCGGCGCAAGCGGCGGTTGCCTGCCGCGCTGATGGTGCCGTGGTCGCCCACGTTGACGTTGGCGCGGTACATGGCCCAGCGACCGCCAGAGCCATAGAGTTCGTGGCCGTTGCGCAACTGCTGGCCGTTGTGCGTGACCGGCGGCAGCCCCTCTTCGATCTCGATATTTTCATAGCCAGCGGTGCGAATGGCGCGCTCGACGCTGTCAACGGTACCGCGCAGGCGATGGATATGGATGGCATCGGCGCAGGCTTGGCGGCGCGCCTGCTCGGTCATCAGGTTATCCCAGTTATCGACACCCAATCCCCATGCCAGCGGGCCGAGCAGATCGGCACGGCAGTGCCACGGGTTCCAGCTATGGCGGTGCGGCAGCGGTTGATCCAGCCGCCGTTCTGCCAGTTGGTCGAGGGTGCGCGATAGCTCGGTCGCAGAGGGGGGCAGCAGGTTAGGCATACGCCACCTCCTCACGGATGCTGCTGACATAGGGGGCCGATTCGCGGTTGGTGGTGATGTCGGCGGTCGGGCTGCGCAGGATGACGTTGCTGATCCCGGCGTTTTTCAGGCTGGCGTAGATGTCTGCGATGGTGATGGTGCCGCCAATGACATTGGTGGTTGCGCAGTAGTCTGCCAGCCGCTGGCGGGCGACGTTCAGGCTGTGTTCGTCATCTGGCAGGCCAGGCAAGATGATTTGATAGTCGATAACCACTGGCACAATGTGCGCCGGGATAACGCTGACGGTGTCGGTTAGCGGGCGGATTGTTTTGTGGTTGAGCCTGGCGCGCACTTTCTCCAGCAGTGCAGCAGGCGGGGTGCCATTGCCTGCGCGGGCCAGCACCGCCACAGTCACGACTCCCGCTCCGCCATTATGCGCATCGGCATCTTTGATGGCGGCCGGATCGGCGGCAATGGCGTGATAGCGGTATGAGTCTTCTGGCCCCGCCGTTGACATGGCGCGCAGGGATAAAGTGCACCTGGCGCGCAGTTGGTCATCGGTCTCCCCTTCTGCTTTTTCGAGGTCGAAGAAGGCGGCGAGGTTGAGCAAGTCATCCCCTTGCGCCCACGCCAGCATGCTGGCTTTCAGGGCGTCATTGAGGCGGGCGCGCCAGACCAGCTCGCGATATGACCATGCTTGCAGTAGCACTGTCATTGGTTCCGATTCGAGTTCGAGCGCCGGTGCGAGGTGCGGCCACTGGTTAACCACCCAGGCCTTTTGCTCGGCCAGGATGGTTTCGAAGTCGAGTTCTTCGACCGCTTTCGGGGCAGGCAGCGTCGACAGATTGATGGTCATGAGGTTGCTCCGGTCGGTAGCTGGACGGTGCCGGATTCGAGCAGGCCGTTGTCGGTGCGGCGCCAGGTGAGGGTGATCGCACAGCCGCCGCCCAGTTCAGGGGCGCCAATCTCGACCTTAGTGATGCGAATGCGCGGCTCCCAGAGGGTGAGGGCGTGCACGGTGGCGGCCATCAGGCGCAGGCGGGTGGCGCCGTGCTGGGGCTGGTCGATGAGGCTGAATATCTCGCTGCCGTAGTCGCGGCGCATCACGCGGGTACCGATCGGGGTGGTGAGGATGTTGCGCACCGATTGCAGGATGTGGGCGGTCTCGCTGAGGGTGCGACCGTTGTCGGCATTCATGCCCTGCCAGTTCATTGCGGGCCTCCGGAGGTGCCGCCACCCGGCAGGGGGTGTTTGTGGGTGGTGACTTCAATGCCGCCGATGTTGGCGGTGTGGGCGGTGATCTTGCCGCCGGCGGTGATGGTGCTCCCGACCTTGAGCGCCTGGGTGCATTCCACCAGGGGGGTGATGAGCTTGACGGTGACGCTGGCGGTGAGGCTGGCGGTGTTGATGCCGGTGGCGGTGAGGGCGCCGGTGGCCGGGTTGTACTCGATGACCGCGCCATCGGGGTATTCGATGCGGTCGAGATCGCCGTTGTCATCGTCGGCCAGCGGCTCGGGGTGCGCGTCCTGGTAGATGCCTGCCAACACAAAAGCGTTGCGCAGGTCGCCGCCCAGGCTAAACAGGATCACCTGTTCACCGACACTCGGGCGCATGCGGCGGCGGGTGCGACCGGCGCGCAGTACCAGATAGGGCCGCCAGTCGGTGTGGTTGCCCTTGGTGTCGACGCGGCATTCACCGGATCGCACCTCGGTCACGGTGCCGATGCGGATCAGGTCGTCGATTTTGCGGAGTAGGTCGATCAGGTTTGCGCTCATGTGGGGGAGTGTGTTTTGGCACAGCCCCCCTTTGCTATCGGCTGGCGTTGTAAACGGCGGTTTTACAACGAGGCGGTGAGGTGTTTGAGCAGGGCGTCTTCAATGCGGTCGATGTCGGCGTCGGTGATGCCGATCAGCTGGCGTTCCGGGTATTGCACGGGTTTGCCCCTGATTTTGTCGCGCAGGCCGAAGTGGTGAACCGTGGCGAGCCGGTTGGCGCTGCCGGTGAATGCCACGGTGGCCTCGCTGGCGGTGGCGGTGGCCTTGAGCCATGCCGGCTTGACCAGCTTGGTGAACATCCTGCGGCGGGTGGCGCCTTTGCGGCCGCGCAGCTTGGGCTGCGGCTTGCGCGGAGTCATGACGGAGCCATCCGGCTGTTTGTTGGCGCGAATGCGGTCAGCCTGGGTGGCCCGCATGGTGCGGGCAAGGTCGGCGGCCAACTTGCGCCGTTCGCTGGCTGAGAGCTGGCCCAGCAGGGCGGCGGCTTGCTGGCCTAGTTGTTGGAGGGCGTCGGCGGCCATGGTTGGTGCTCCCCGTTGATAAAGAGTTCCCAGGTGATGCCGTCGTAGGGGTCTTCTGGCGGCTCCGGTACGTGCTCCCAGCCGATCCCCTCTTCCGTTTTGGTGACGATAACCCGTTCGGTGAGCTGGACGGTGATCAGCAGGTCGTAGAGATCCCCGGCCAGCAGCTCCGACTCGACCTTGATGGCGTTTTCCCGCTTATCCGGGTTGGTGAACAGCTCGGGCTGGTGTTGGCGCAGCCACGCCAGCAGCGGCACGACCAGCTGAGCCGGGTGGCCAGCAAAGTCGATGACACCGATGGAAAGCGGGTATTGCCACTCGAACGAGAGCGAACGAGCGCCGGTGGCGACGATGCGGCCATCGCCCACGGTGAGGATCAGCCCTTCGGGATTCTGCGCCAGTTGCGGGACGCAGCGGGCAATCACGTCACGGATGGCGGCTGGTTTGAGCATGGTTCCTCCGGTGGCACTGGATCACGGCATCGACCCGGGCGGCGCAGGTGGCCCAGGCAGATTCGGTGGTGGTCAGCATGTCGAGCAGGTCGCCGTTATTGGCCGGATCCGCTGGCGGCAGCTGGCAGGGTGCCGGGGTGGGACAGGTGAGCCAGATAATCTGCGGCGCCGGTGAGGGCGGGGCGCTGGAGCAGCCCGACAACAGCAGCAGGCAGAGGGCGAGCTGCCCAGTCCTTGAGTTCTGCATTTTCACGTTTGAGCCTCTTGATGGTATCGGCGCGGGTGGCGGCGGTCAGGGCCAGCTGGTCGAGCTGCCCCTGTAACTGCTGGGCGGCCTCCGCTTGGGCCGTCAGTTCTGTGGTGAGGGTCGTGATGGCGGTATCTTTGAGCTGTTCCCGCCGCTCTGCTTCTTTGGCCCGGTCGCCGGCGGCCTTGAGGTCGCTTTGCAGTGTGGTGACCTGGCCTTTGGCCGTGGCGGCTGAGGTGGCGGACCAGCCCCAGCCGCCCAGGGCGACGGCCAGGGCCAGCAGCAACCAGGTGAGGGGGGATCGCATCAGATTAAGCAGCACCTGCCACCTCCTGCATCGGATAGACCTTGGCAAAGTGGTCGTATGCCTCGGCCATCTTGGTGTCGTAGCGGTTTTCTTTGTAGGCGGGGCCGTTGTAGCGGCGCGCCACATCGGTCCACTTACCCGCCTTGAGCGCCTTGTGCAGCACTGTATCTTGCTCGATAAAACCGACCACGGCGCGCAGGTGCTCAGTTTCGCTGCGCTGCATGGCCGCCAGCCAGTCATCTGCCGAGGCGTAGCCCAGCGCCTGCCAGTGATAGCCCATCACCTGGAACATGCCCCAACTGGCAGCCTCGATGGCGGCGGCTCGGTGCAGGGTCATGGCGGTTTGCAGGCGGGCCCATTCGGCCGGGCCACCCTGGTAGCCGCCGCGCTTGGTGTTGCACAGGGCCGGATACAGGCCCGCGAGGCGGTTGGCTTCGGCTTCCCCCTGGTGTTTGGCCAGTTGCTTGAAGAACACATGGCGCTCGAACAGCAGGCGCGGGCGCTGGCAGTCGTCGAACCCTTCACCGGCGGCCTCGACCTGGGCGAAGGCGGCGAGTTTGGCTAGCTCGACGCCGAGCCGTTCAGCGGCGTGCTGCAGATCGGTGAGGGTGAGCTGGTTGCCGATGGCGGCCCCGCGCAGGGCGGCCAGGGTGCGGGGCCCTGCCTGCCCGATGGCGACAATCAGGTGATCGCGCTGGAAGGCGAGCACGGCCTGTTCGGTGGCACCGCCAAACCAGCCATCCGGCTCGACCGGGTAGCCTGCGCGCGCCAACAGTTGCTGCAGTTCGGTCACCGGTGCGCCGATGGCGCCTTTTCTGAGGGTCATGGTTGAAACCTCCCGTTCAGGTGGCTGGCTGTGGTGGGGTGTTGACGGCGCCTTGGCAGCAGGCGCATGACG
Source organism: Aeromonas sp. MaB10011B (assembly GCF_017939325.1). Lineage (NCBI taxonomy): Bacteria > Pseudomonadati > Pseudomonadota > Gammaproteobacteria > Aeromonadales > Aeromonadaceae > Aeromonas > Aeromonas sp. MaB10011B. The sequence goes on from NZ_JAGKRK010000023.1 coordinate 12,858, forward strand.
GATCCGCGGGAACCGATCAGGGCGGTGAGCACCATGGCTGCCAACAACACGGCGGCGGGGTCAGGTACAGGCAGCACACCGAGCAGGGCGCGCAGCGGCACTGAGCCGGCGGCGACGGTGAGCAGCCACGCCAGCATGGCAGGGAGGGGGCGATAGTCGCCCCCGTTACGGTTGAAGGTGGCCAGTCGGATGGCGATGGCGGCGCAGATCATGGCGTAGAGGATGGTCAGCATGTCAGCCCCCTTTGCGGAGTTTGAGCAGGTCTTCTGGCGCTTTGCGCAAGGCCCACTGCAGCAGGTGGACGGCCAGCGCCGAGGCGAGCAGGGCGCCGACGGCTTTGGGCACTTCGACGCTGAGCGGCAGGACGGTGGCCAACATGGCGGCAACCAGTGGCGCAGCCAGAGCCCCCGCCACGAAGGCGGCAATGAACAGGCCCGCCTTACGCAGGTTGCCGAGCTCGGCGGTGGTGGCGATGAACACCACCGCCCCAGCGAACGCCCCGAGCAGGACGCCGGGATCGACGCCGGGGAAGAGTGACAGCAGTGTCAGGGCGCTCAGAGTGCTGGTCGCTGCACTGGAGGAAATCGGTTCTGGCATCGTGCTCTCCTATCGGTTGCCGCCGTAGTGGCGGGCGGTTTGAAACTCATGGATGGTTTGGCAGTCGGTGCAGCGTTCGCAGCCCCGGATCGCTTCTCTGCGCTCCTGCGGGATCGGTTCGTCGCAGTCGATGCAGTAGTGGGGGCCGGTGCCCGCAATGCGGGCGGCATGGATGCGGGCTGCGAGTTGCAGCTCGCTGATCTCGGCCTGTCGTTCAAGTTCGTCGTCGAGGCGGCTCATGTCAGTGCTCTCATGGGTCAGTCCCATAGCTGGATCAGGGGCGCTTCGGCCTGGGTGGGGGCATCTGGCAGGGTGATAAGGGTCCCCATCGGCAGGATGGGCCCCAGTTCTGCCAGCCGAGGGTTGAGCGTCAGCACCTGTTCGGTGATGCCCGCGGTGTAGCCGTAGTGCCGGTTGATGATGAGGTCGAGGGTTTCCCCCTGTTGGGCGCGTAACTGCATCAGATGAGCTCGACCGTGGTGTGGGTGGTGCCGAGGATGTCTCGAATGGCAAAGCGGGCGTCGCGGTAGAGATCGTCGGCGGTGAGGTTGCGCGGCTCGGCGTCTTTGACGGCGTCGGCGGTGGCGGCGCTGTCGAGGTAACGCTCGTAGAGGTTGGCGCGGGCCATGCTGTAGACGGCGCGGCGATACCAGTGCACCAGTACCGGTTCGGTGGCGATGCTCTCTGCTGGCACGTCGGCCAGTGCGGTGTAACCGTCGCCCTGGCGGTTGATGGCCCAGCCGCTCAGGTCGCTGTTGACGGCAGCGATGGCGTCGATCACCGCATGGCGCAGCCGTTCGGTGGTGATGGTGCCATCGGTGCGCATGATAGCGCGCAGGTCGGCCAGCTTGATGACCGGCCAGAACGGGGCGCTGCTGATCTCGCCCTCGTTGGTGGGTGGCGGGTTGGTGGGGATGAATCCTGAGGTCATGGCTGCTCCTTCCCCCGTTGGTTGGGCGGTGGTCGGGCCGTCTGGTATGCCGTTGGCATGCGTCAGGCCCGAGCCGCCCAGGGTGCGGGGTTCGCTCGGTTAGCTGGCCTCGCCGGGGGCGGGGCCTTGCTGTTCGGTGGCTTGCTCTTGGCTGGCCTCGGCATTGGCCGGTGCCGTAACAGAGGCGGCGCTTACGTCGCTGGCGACTGGCAGCTCTGCGGCTTTTTGCTTCTTGATTTCCCGCTCCAGCACTTCGAGCTCTTTCTTGATGCCCACCTTGTCGTGCAGTTCGATGGCGCGTTGATAGTGCTCGGCGGCTTGCTCCTTGAAGCCTTCGGCCAGTGCTGCGCGGCCCACGGCCTTGTGCAACTTGGCGCGTACCTGGTCGAAGATGTCGCAGTGGGTCAGGAGCTCGAGGTAAGCGCATAACAGGCCGAGGCTTGGGCCTGCGCCTGCGCCTGCTTCTTGCAGCTTGATGCCGGTGTCGGCCACTTCTTCGGCAATCAGGGTGGCGGCGGTGCGCTCGTAGCGATCGGGGGTGCTCAGGCCGTGGCGGATCACGTAGTCGGCCATGGGCAGTGCCCCAGTCAGATCGCCGGTGTCGAGGGTCCAGAGCATGATGGTGACGAGTACGTCATCTTGACCTCCCCGGTCAGCGGCCAGCAGGCCATCAATCCACGGCTTGTAGACCGGCAGCATGGTGCGCTTGGCGTCGATCTTGCGCTCGATGCTCTGGATGCTCTTGAGGGTGCGGCGGTGTTCGGCCAGCTGCATCAGCTGCAGCTCGTAGGCGTTGGCGCGCATCTGGTCGAACTGGGGATTGGCCGACCCTTGCAGGGCGGCCAATTTGCGTTCGCGGTTGCGACGGGCAGGTGATGTCATGTCGCCTCCTTAACCGCCCGCGGCCGGCTTCGGCCCGATGACGATGTTTTCGATCAGAGCGACGCAGTCGTAGTCTTCCACCACGTAGGCATCGTTGGAGCTTTCGTAGTTGACGATGCGGTCACGCTGCGGTTCTTCCTGGATATGACGGCGGCGGGCGCCTTCCTGCCAGTAGATGGACAGATTTTCCAGCGAAGTTATGAGCATGGAGTCTTCGGGGAAGAAGGGGACCCGCACGGCCTTGAGCCCGCCGATCTGTTTCTGGCTGACCAGCACCTGGCCGGCCAGCTTTTCCTGGTTGTTGTCGGCGTTGTTGATGATGGGGAAGTATTTGTCGGCCAGCAGCTTGCGACCGCAGATGACAACCAGTTCGGTGTCATCCTGATGCCAGGGGGCAATAGACTCGCTTACGGCATCGAACACCAGGGCGTCGAGGTTGTGGTAGTCGCCTTCTTTGGCGTCGTCCTCCCCCTTCGGCTGGTAGATGTAGATATGGCCGGAACCTTCTTCCCCTTCATCCATCACTTTGGCCGGGGCATCCTCACGGATGTGTTGCAGCCAGCCCTTGTTCACATCTTGCAGCAGCGGGTTGGCGGTGCGGTTGGTGCTCGGCGCCACGCTGGTACCGTGCCAGCCGATCATGATTCGGTCCAGCCCTTGGCGTTTGAGGATGGCGTCGCGAATGCGAGTCTGGAAGTCGGGGAATTTGGCCCAGATGTCCAGCTTGTTGTAACCCAGACTGGTGTCGTAGTTGGTCTTTGCGCACTCGTAGTCTTGCGGATAGAGGGCGCTCGGGTCGTTAGGTTCTCGGACATTGCTGCTGGTATCGGTGCGGCCTGCGATGGTGTTGCCGATACCGATACCCACTTTCTGCCCCTTCATCTCAGGTACCGGGATGACTTGGATCATTTCCAAGAACTTCACCGACTCCTGCATCTTGGTTTCCAGGGTCTGCTGGACGCTGGGCTGCACGTTGAACTGCACCATGGCGCTGGTGATGGCGTTGAGTTTGGCCACCTGGCCGGTGAACTCGTTGAACTTCTGGCGGGTTTCGTTACGCATTGGGCATGGTCCTTAGCAGTCGGTTTGAATGGTGGTGCCATCGCCACCGGTGGCGGGATCGCGCTTGTGGCTGAGGTCTTCCTGGCGTTCCAGCTTGGCGGTGAGGTCGGCCAGCGCTTTGGCGGTGGCATCCTGCTTGCTGGTCAGCTCGGTGATGGTCTGGGCCTGCTCGGTGAACTTCTTCTGCAGGTCGGCATCGAGGGTGGTGACCTCTTTCGCCACGGCTTCGACGGCCTGGTGCACGTCGCTGAAATCGGCGGTGGATTGCTTCTTGTGGCTGGAGAACAGCGCAGTGACCCGTTCCAGCAGACCAGGGCCTTTTTCACCTTCATCCTCGAGTTCGATGACAGTTTCCAAGGCTTCGGTGAACAGGCATTCCGGATGGTATTTGCGGTAGGCCAGCGGATTGACGGTGGCCTTGCTACAGAACTGCAGCATTTCAGTGCCGAGGCTGGCCGGGCTGTCGGTGACGGCCAGCCCCATCATGTAGGCACCCTTTTCGTTCAGGTTGGGGTGGATCTCGACCGAGGTGTACACCTTCTGGCGCTTCTTGTTCAGTTCGATCAACTCCGGGGTCGGGTCAATCTGCACGAACAGGGCCAGGCGTTTCTCGCCCTCGATGGTGACCTCTTCTGTCTTGGCGGCGGTGATGTCGCCGTACATCTTGAACAGGCCGTTGGGGTCAATCCCCCGGATGTGCTCCATATTGACCCGGGCGCCGTAGGTCGACTGGTTGTAGCGCTGGGCCATCTGCTCAAGCCATTCGCGGGTGATGGCGCGGCCATCGGTCGTGCCCCCTTCGACGGCGACGCGGAAAAACTTGGACTTAGCCATGAGCTGGGATCCCTTTGGTAATTGGGTTTCTGGTCGGGCTCATGGTCTGGTTTGTGCGCCAGATCCTTCAATCTGTGGCTGTTGTAAAACCGCTGTATACAACGGGGGCGCGCCCTTTGTGTTTGGCGTGCTGGGTAGACTGGCGCCATGACAGCACCCTTACTCTTCCCCCATATCGAACCCCGTAGGCAGGCGATGCACCTGTACTTCCAGGGGTACAAGATCCGAGCCATTGCGGAGCTGCTGGCGACCCCGGAGGGGACGGTCGGCACATGGAAATCCCGCGACGGCTGGGATGACATCAAACCCATCGACCGGGTCGATTTCGCGCTGGAGGCGCGGATGTGTCAGCTGATCGCCAAGGAGATGAAAACCGGCGGCGACTTCAAGGAGATTGACCTGCTGGGAAGGCAGCTGGAGCGGGTCGCCCGGGTCAACCGGTATAGCAACGGCGGCAACGAGTCCGACCTCAACCCGAAGGTGGCGAACCGCAACAAGGGGCCGAAGAAGGCGTCCGAGCGCAATGTGGTTGAGCCCGAGCAGCAGGCGCGGCTGATCGAGCGATTCGAGTCGACCATGTTTGGTTACCAGCGCACCTGGTACGAGGCCGGCAATCAGTACCGGATCCGCAATTTGCTCAAGTCGCGCCAGATTGGGGCGACCTACTTCTTTGCCTTCGAGGCATTCATCGACGCCCTGGTCACCGGGCGCAACCAGATTTTCCTCTCGGCCAGCAAGGCGCAGGCCCATGTGTTCAAGCAGTACATCATCCAGTTTGCCAAGGATGAAGGGGTCGAGCTCAAGGGTGACCCCATGGTGCTGCCGAACGGCGCGCACCTCTACTTCCTCGGCACCAACGCCCGTACTGCCCAGAGCTACCATGGCAATATCTACATGGATGAGTATTTCTGGATCCACGGCTTCCTGGAGTTCCGCAAGGTGGCCTCCGGCATGGCGATGCACAAGAAGTGGCGCCAGACCTACATTTCCACCCCTTCCAGCCTGTCCCATCCTGCCTATGCGTTCTGGTCCGGCGCCAACTTCAACCGGGGCAAGCCCAAGGCCGACCGGGTCGAGATTGACCTGAACCACGCCAACCTGGCCGGCGGCAAGCTGTGCGCCGATGGCCAGTGGCGGCAGATCGTCACGGTCGAGGATGCGGTGCGCGGCGGCTGCGACCTGTTCGACCTAGCACAACTGCGCAGCGAGTACTCCGATGAGGAATACCTCAACCTGCTGATGTGTATCTTCATGGATGACACCTCGAGCGTCTTCCCGCTTGCCACCCTGCAGCGCTGCATGGTCGACAGTTGGGAGCTGTGGGACGACTACAAGCCCTTTGCCCTGCGCCCGCTGGGCAACCGGCCAGCGTGGATCGGTTATGACCCGGCCAAGGGCGGGCAGGGGGATAGCGCGGGCTGCGCCGTGCTGGCCCCGCCGGCGGTACCGGGCGGCAAGTTCCGGGTGCTCGAGCGCCACCGCTGGAGCGGGATGGACTTCGACGCCCAGGCGCGGGCCATCAAGGCCATGTGCGAGCGCTACAACGTGGGCTACATCGGCATCGACACCACCGGGATCGGTGAGGGGGTTTACCAGCTGGTGAAGCAGTTCTACCCGGCGGCGACTCCCATCCAGTACAACCCGAGCGTGAAAATCCAGATGGTGATGAAGGCCCAGGATGTGATGAACAAGGGGAGGTTGGAGTTCGACAGTGGTTGGACCGACCTGGCCCAGGCGTTCATGAGCATCCGCCGCGCCGTGACCGCGGGCGGCAAGCTTCCGACCTTCGAGGCCAGCCGGTCAGAGGAGACCAGCCACGCCGACATTGCTTGGGCTACGATGCAGGCCCTGTTACACGAACCGCTGGCAGGTGCCACCGGTACCAATACCAGCATGATGGAGATGTTCGCATGAGAAAGCGCCGCCAGCCGCGCCATACCTCGCCGGTGACGGCGACCCAGCAACCCGACCCGGCCATCGAGGCGTTCAGCTTTGGCGAGCCGGTGCCCGTGCTCAGCCAGCGGGAAGTGTTCGATTACCTGGAGGCCATGCACAACGGCCGTTGGTACGAGCCGCCGCTCTCCCTCAATGGGTTATCCCGGGTCTATCGGGCAGGGGTGCATCACGCCTCCGCCATTCAGGTGAAGCGCAACATCCTGCGCTCCTGCTTCATCCCGCACCCGAAACTGAGCCTGGCCGCCTTCACTGGGCTGGCGCTGGACTATCTCATCTTCGGTAACGGCTACCTGCAGGCGGTGCAGAACCGGATCGGCGGGGTGCTGCGCTATGACCACCTGCGGGCCAAATACACCCGGCGCGGGCTGGATCTGAACCAGTATTGGTGGATTGCCCAGCCCGGGCAGGAGCAGGCGCTGCCCGCAGGCCGGGTGGGCCATGTGATGGAGGCTGACATCAATCAGGAGATCTACGGCATTCCCGACTATGTCGGCGGGCTCAACTCCACCCTGCTCAACGAGTCGGCCACCCTGTTCCGCCGCCGCTACTACGAGAACGGCAGCCATGCGGGCTTTATCATGCACATCACCGACGCAGTGCAGAACGAGGGGGACATCGCCAAGCTCAAAGAGGCGCTGCGCCAGAGCAAGGGCCCCGGCAACTTCCGTAACCTGCTGCTCTACACCCCGGGCGGCAGCAAGGACGGGGTGAAGCTGATCCCGGTGGCCGAGGTGGCCGCCAAGGACGACTTCCTCAGCATCAAGAACGTGAGCCGGGATGACCAGTTGGCCAGCCACCGGGTGCCGCCCCAGCTGATGGGGGTCATGCCCAACAGCACCGGCGGCTTTGGCGATGTGACCAAGGCCGCCCAGGTGTTTGACATCAACGAGATCGACAGCATCAAGGCCAGCCTGCTGGCGCTCAATGACTGGGCGGGGGAGGAGATAATCCGGTTCAATCCCTATCGACTGTCAGATCTGACAGGGCAGGCCGAATAGGCGAGGCTACAGTTACATCGAGCACTTGGAGTCTGTGTGTGTTCGTGGTTTCACATAAAAGCCCCCTCACCGAGGGGGCTTTGTTTTGCCTCTCATCTGGCGGCCTGAGCGCTCCGCCACGGCATCGACCCGCTAACCGCTCCCGACACACTCCCTGATCCTCAAGCATCGCCCCAGAGTGGCAGGCGCAGCCTGCCGACCCCTGCCATCACCCAGCGCGCGCAGTTGAAGCCCCGCCTCGCCTGCCCGCTTTATGTGTGGAAAACCATGCATGTGAACGATGTGGGAAGGGGAACGGCTCCCCGCGCCAGCACTGGCCGCGTGCGGCTTTTCGGATCCTTTTTGCGATCCTTCACTTTCTGCCAGATCCTTTCAATCTTGTGCCCGCCAGCATTGCTTGACCCTCTCGGTCACAATATTGCACCCGACATAAATGTGTCCGGTCACGATTCTGGCGTGACCGGACACAATTTCTTATCTCTGACATTACAAGGCTATCGTCTTGTCGCCTTGGGTGTGCCAGCACTCCGCCTCTCCCTTGAATGTTCCGCCGCATCCTTCTGGCAATGCGCAGTCGCAGTTCGGGCAGACCTGCTGGTTCAGCTCGGCTTCCTGCTCCAGCCAGCGTTCCCAGTCTCGCCGGATCAGGGTGCTGATGTACTCGTCGGCGGAGCAGGGCTCACCGCTGCCCGCCCGGGCGATGCGCAGGTGGTCCAGCTGCTGGCGCTCCCGTTCTGAGAGCGCCACCTCCACCCGCTTGATACCGAGGGCGGCCCGTCTTGCCCGCTGGGCCTGTTTGCGCTTGGTGGCGTCACTCATATCTTTCCCCTTGTGACTGTCTTCTGGCTGCCAGTATGTTCCGCACCGCCTCCCTGATAGTCAGGCGGGAGTGCTTCACATGCCCGATCAGGCTCATCGGTACCTCTCTTACATTTTGCTGGCTCATACCGTGCCCTCCCTTACCACCATGGCATCCTCCTTGGCCCACGCCCGCCAGCTGGAGATGGTTGCCTCCTTCGCCTGTTCGAGATGCGTCTGACTAGGGTGTTCGTATAGAACATGGGTCACCGTGCCGCGGTCGTTGCGCTTGATGGCGGTCACTTCCCTGGTACTACCGAAGCGGGTGATCACATCACCCGGTACCGGATGTTTTCGGGGGTCTCTCATGATTGAGCTCCTGTCTCGATTTGACGGTGGTCAGCAACTACCTGGTGCAGTGCCGGCCGGTATGTTGGGTTGAGCTGTGCGGCGGCGCCCGGGTTGGCGCGGTCGATGGCGCTGCCCGGTGCGATAAAGAGGGTGCGGCCGGTGACGGCGCACCGGATGGTGCCGCTCTGGTCGATGGCCACGGGGGTGAGCCCGTCCACGATATGGCGGCGGCCAACAGAGCGGCCATCTGCTGTCAGCACCGGCACGGTGGGGCGACTGGCCTTGGCCTGATATGGATTCTGCACCTCGGTGGCGATGGCCGGCAGGGCCAGCTGCGCGGGTCGGGGATGGCGACGGCGCAGGATGGCGCACGCCACGGCCTGCTGTTTGCCCTTGAGCATCCCCACCCACTGGCTGATCTCGTTGGCTGGCCAGCGCTGCTGGAGAATGCAGGTCACCCGGTTATCCAGGCGGCGGTACTCTTCGCGGCTGACGGTCTGATTGCTGTTCATGCCCACTCCTCGCTGTAGTCGTCCTGTTCCTGCATCCACTCCGGCGCATCCAGCCCCTCCAGTACCCGCCACATCTCTGACTGGTAGGGCTCCGGCAGCATCTCTATCCAGCGGTGCGCCCCGGCGTGGCCCTGCGCCTGGTATACCTTGCCGCACAGCTCAACCAGCGTCGGCCAGTCCTGATCGCCTTCCGGTACCGCGTACTCATCCGGCTGGCCCTGTTCGTCTGGCTTCTGGCCTTCTGGTTGCCAATCCGACTCGCTCGGGAGCGCCCGGCTCGACTGCACCTGGCCGTTCTCCAGCCAGAGGGAGAAACCGTCCACGCTGACGCTGGCGCCTTCTCGCAAACGGCTGATAGAGAAGGGAGATAAACCCCATTGCTCTGCCATCAACTGATCCGCGAACGCCTCAGGATCCGGCTGCGTACAGTTATTGTCAGAGCTCCAAGGTGCCGGGCTGTCGCCCGTCTTAACCCCAACACCCCCAGCCGAAACTCTAGCGGCCTTGGTGGCCTCAAAGGTGCCTGCTGGTACCACTTCCCACCCTTGCAGGCGGGTCTTGATACCCAAGCGCGCGGTGTGTAATCCCATCAGGCGCTTGATGTCTTCTCCGTAGCTGTTGGCCTGCTCCTCGATGAGGTGGGCCAGCTTGATTGGGTGCTCGGAGCGGGTCGCCAGTGCGCCACCCATGGCTTCGAGGTAGCAACGAAAGATGGCGTTATCGGCGGCATAGCGGGCGGCCTCAAAGCGCGGGTCTTGCAACACCGGCTTGGGTGGTCCCACCAGATCGCCATTCTTCTTGGCGTTGCTGATGCGGCGCAGCTCTCGCCAGACCCCGACCGGGGCGCCTCCGATCTGCTGGAAGGTGCGGATCCCCCACCAACTGGCCCACGCGCAGGCATGCAGCGCTCCTTGGTCGGCAGGGGTGTTTGCTTCTTCGTCGTCACCGACATAAGCGCCGTCGATATTTTTTGCGATGTATTTGGCGAGATAGCCGGTTGCATCACCCTTGGTCGGGTCGATCATCTTCCAGTCAAACCGTGGCGTGATATCGGTAAAGGTTGGGGCGGCCATGGGTACCCGCACCAGCTCGCTCTTGTCGTCGGTCAGTGCGTAGTGCTGCAAGGTGCTGATCACCTTGTTGCGATCGCTTGGGCGCATAAACAGCAGCATGTGCCAGTGCGGGGTGCCGTCATGGTGCGGCTCGCAGACCCGAAAACCATAAACGGGTGTTCCGTTTCGCTTTAGTGCGGCGCGGGTCAGGCTCCACAGCTTGGCAAGGTATGAGCAGGTCTCACGCGGGGTAGCCCCTTCATAATTTTTGTTATCAACAGTCTTGCCGTTGCGGCCGGTCTTCCAGGCGTGAAATTTGCTCGGGGCTGTCCAGGTGAAGAACACGCCAACATGGCCCTGCTGCTCGGCGTAGTCTTCAAAGCCACGCATGCGGGTCATCATCTCGTTACGGCGATTGACCGGGTTGGAGATGCTGGCCTCCCAGCAATCCTTCATCGAGATCACCAGATCGTGCTGTCCGTTCATCACTTCCGACTCGGCCAGCCAGCGCATCATGGCCCGCTTGCGCTCGCGTACCACTTTCATGGTGGCGTTCGAGACGTAGGCAGATACGCCCTTGCGCACCTTGCCCAGCAGGATGGCGATGTGCTCTTGCAGCCGATCCCAGCAGCGGTTCACCCGCTTCTCCCACCACTTGGCAGAGAGCAGGCGCACCATCACGCTCAAGATCCAGTTATCCCGCGCCTCTTTGGTTTGGAATTTCGGTATCTTGCCGATGAATCCCCACTGGTCGGCAGGCTGCTTGATGGCTTCCCATGTCTCCATCAGATCCAGTTCACCGGCGACGCTGTTCTGCTCAATGTTCTTCCAAATGGCGGCAGTCTGATTGGCGAACTGGTTGGCGACCCGCTTGCGGCCGTCATCATCGCGCAGCTGCTGGGCATCGACCGGGATCGCCTGTACGAGAGAGCGAATCCACCCGACCCGCTCACGCAGCCAGACGTTAGCATCGCGGGCTTTTCTGGCGGTGCCACCCTTGCGGCGGCGCATGTACTGCTTGAACAGGGTCTGGGTCAGTGGCATGGAGAAGCCGTCGAGCAGCTGCACGGCCCAGACCAGATCGTACTCACCGACCGAACCGATAAACGAATCAGCCAGGTTGATACCTGGCATGGAGTTGGAGAGCGATTCAATGCGCGACCTGATGGCCTTCTTTGACAGCGGCAGCTGCCCTTTTACAGCAGATGGCAGGCGTTGGATGGCAAAACCAAGTTGGCCAGCCTCGGCGGCTGGCCCTTTGTCGTTCTGGTGGTTCATTGGTGATGGTTACCCGACAGCTCTTTGATGTTGTTCCGGCAGGAGGTCAGCGCATGGCGGGCATGCCTCGCCATTTTTCTGGCTGCGACACACTGGCGCAGGGTGAGGGAGACCGTGCAGCGGGGGCGAGGGGATAGCTGGCGCATGGCCAGCAGGTCGCGCTGGTAGCTGCGCAGGCGGGCCTCGTCGCCCATCATGGTGTCGAACCATCTATCCACACGGGTTTGCAGGTCGGTGATCAGGCGGTGGCTCATTTGATGGTCTCCCCCAGTCCGTGGAGCGGTTCGCAGTCTGCCCACCACTCGGCGATCTCTCTGGCCAGCGCCACCTCACCACCACCCAGCGCCAGCCAGTACACGGCGCGGATGGCGCCCAGGGCCATCAGTGCACGGATAGAGCGAGGGCATTCCCTGGCAACATCAAACTCGGCGATGGCTGCTTTCCAGTGCTTGGTCAGCTGGCTGACCGGCGCCGGTGGCTGCATATGGGCGGGGCCCGCCTCTGTGGCGCCTTGGTCATCCTGCGGGGCCTCCAGTTCAAACAGGTCTGTCATGCCTCATCCCCCATCACGGAGTCGTCATCGAGCAGATCCGCGGGGCGGCTGGTCACGACCAGTTGCACCTGGATGTACTCATCCCCGGAATACAGCTCGCCCAGAGCGATGCGGTTTTCCTGCTCGCCGGTGGCCAGCAGTTCGGTCAGCAGCGGCAGCACGGCACGTTCTGCCCGCTTGGCGATATGAATGGCGTCGATGCTCATGCTTGGGCCCTCCGGCTCATGGTGTGGAATAGCTGGTGCCAGCGCAGTTGCAGGCGGGCCTGCTCGCGCAGAGTGCGGCCCTCTGGGCCGCGTTTGGTGGTGTAGGTCGTCGCCCTGATGCGGTGCGGCAGATCGGCCAGATCGGCCAGGGCAGCCTGCCGGGTGATGGGGTGGAACAGCGTGCTCATGCCACCCCCTCGATGATGCGAATGGCGCCAGAGGTCAGGCGCTCCATGCGGGCGTACCCGTTCTGGCCGCGCAGCCAGGTGGTGCCGCAGTTGATGTAACCGCGGCGGACCAGGTAGGCGCTGGCGGCCTTGATAGTCGGTTCGGTGTGACGCGTGATAACGGCGGCCATGATCAGATCCCCCCACGGCTGTTGACGCATGACCAGACCGCGCGCCAGGCCATGGCGGCCGGGCGTTCTACTGCATGGATCAGGTCAGGGCTGGCGGTGTAGCGCTGACCCATGCGGGCCAGCTTGCGGTTTTGCAGGCGCAGGTTGCGCACGGTGTCGAGAATGGCTAAAGTTGGCATGTCGATATTCCTTGTTGACGATGGAAAGCCCGCTGGTGTTGGCGCACCGATAGCGGGTTTTTTATTGCCCGATGGCTCGCGGGCCGCTTTGTGTCATCTGGTTGGCCGCCAGCACGGCCCGTTTCATCCGCAGCTGGGCGGCTCTCTCCCTCTTCTCTCTCTCGATATCCCCGATGGCGCGGGTGACAGGCGCCGGGTGCCACACCTTGGTGTCACAGCCGCCGCGAAACTCCCCCTGGTACTCCAGCGCGATCACCGCGAGCCGGATCGCCTCGCGCTGCGCGTGGGGCAGGGCTGACAAGGTGGCGGTCATCAGCTCGCCCCGTGGCTGGCGGGCGATAGTGCAGACGGCCGCCTTTTTGGCCTGACTCAGGGCCAGCCAGTCGGTGTTCAAGCTGGAACCGGTCTTGCCGAACAACTCCCGCAGGATCTGGCAGCCGGCGGTGTTCATGGCCACCTGCTCCAACGGCGTCAGGCCGGCCAAATTGCGTTGTTCATGGTCGATGCGTTGCGTTTGCATGGGGTTCTCCTTGCGGTATGGGGCCTAGGCCCCTTCCTGTTCTGCAGCGGTTTCTGCGACCCCGGCCTGCTTGAGCGCCTCAATGGCGGGGAACGGGCGGGGGTGGGTTGGGATGGGCTGGGCGGTATGCACGACCGGCAGCACCACGGCGGGGTTTCTCAGTTCTGCCGGTTTCAGCTCTGCCACAATTTCGGCCAAAACTTTGCAGCGGAAGCCGCACTCAAAATTCGTGCATCGCTGATATGACTCGACGGACAGCAGGCTCATTTGGCGAGTCGTGCGGCTGGTCATACGGCTTTTGCAGTGGGGGCAAATAAATCTCATGGTCTGGTCTCCTAGGCGCCGATGGCGGCGCGGGCCATATCCGCAGCGCATGCCAAGCTGGGGATGGCGTGAAATCTGTCTTCGACCTCGGTGGCCAGCAGCACCAGGTGCTCTATGCCTGCCCACAAGCCGCCGACGACGGTGTTTCGGTGTGACTTGGTGACGCGGTCACCGGCGAGGATGGTGGTCGCCTGGGCGGTGACGCCCATGATCTGGGCGCCCGCGTTGAGCGCCTGTTGGGCGCGGGCCTCTGGCGCAACCTGGGCCGCCCCCGGCAGACGAACGGCGGTCAGGCCGCAGTCAAACAGCAGGCCATCAAACAGGGTGTCGTCCCCGGTCGCCTGGTAGAGGCCGATAAGATCGAGGGCGGAAAGCTTGTGCTTCTCGCTGGCCGGGTTGAACTTGTTGTGCAGCGTCCCTTTTGGCAGGCCGAACTCGCGCTCCAGCTCGCTGAGGTTGTGCGCCCCCTTGAAGGCATCGCAGGCCGCCGAAAAGTGGTTGTGTGAAAAGCGGGACTGGTTTGACACTCTGATTTCCCTCCAAAGGTCGCTATGGTTAGCTGGCGAGTGTGAACAGGGACGACGAGTGTCCCGCCATCTGCTTGGCGATAAACACATGCACCTTGACCATCACCAGCTCATTGGCGCGCGTTTTTTCCATGACATCGAGCCGGCCGGTTTTGACCCAGTGGCGGGCGGTATCGACAGACACACCGACCCACTCGGCAAACTTGGCGATGGGCATCAGCGGTGGGAGGTCTGCCGAGATCACCAGATTGATCGCGCTGACGGCGGGGGCCTGGGTCGCTCTGGCCGCGGGATTGATATGACGAGGTGGCATGGGTTACGCCTTCCCTGGTTGTGCTGGGGGGGCATCGGTCTGGGCGGTGTCCGTCGCCCGCTGGACGCTGGGGGTGTCGGCCAGCGGGGTACCCGGCGCGACGCGCTGATAGGGGCGCTGCTGGCCAGAGGTGGGAGCGGGGTCGGCTTTCAGCTCGCCGCCAGTCAACACCTCGATCTGGTAGGCGCGGCCCTGGGGGATGGTGTCGCCCCATTGGGAAACTGCCGCCTCTGAAATGTTCAGCTTCCGCGCCAGCTCAGCCGCTGAGCCGAAGAAGTTGATTGCATCTGCTTTTTTCATACTCCCCAATCCCGATCTTAAGTTCGAATTGAGTGAATCCTATCTTATGCTCGAATCACAAGCAAGCTTAAGATCGGCATGCCGAGGTTAAGCTAGCTTCATGCACATCTCAGATCGTATTTTCAGTAGAAGGTCAGCCCTTGGCCTCTCCAAAACCGCTCTAGCCAAAGCCGTCGGCGTCGCTGATGTTTCGGTCGGTAAGTGGGAGTCAGGGCAGAACCAGCCAAAAGGCCGCTATCTCAACGACTTAGCGGCCGCGCTTGGCGTGTCTGTCGATTGGCTGCTGACGGGGAAAGAAGAAGGCACCATGGGCGTCTCGGAGCCCCCGTTCCCGGGTTACCGCAACGTCGAACCGGCGGTCATCCCGCAGGGCGGCCGCGTGCCGATCCTCAGCTATGTGCAGGCCGGCAACTGGCGGGAGATCTGTGAACAGGCGACGGGCTTTGATGGCAACGTCGAGTATGTGACGGCCAGTGTGGACATTGGCCCCCGTGGCTTTGGCCTGTGGCTGCGTGGCAACTCGATGACCCCGCAGTTCAATGAGGGGGACCTGGTGATCGTGGACCCTGACGAACAACCCCGCCCGGGGGATTTCGTGGTCGCCAAGAACGGCAGCGAAGAGGCCACCTTCAAGAAGTATCGGCCGCGTGGCATCGATGAGAACGGACAAGAAGTGTTTGAGCTGGTACCGCTCAATGATGATTACCCCACCATGCACTCCGACCGGCAGCATATCGAGATCATCGGAGTGATGGTTGAGCATCGAATTTTCAGGAAAAGATAAGGGCTTTGATGCTCCCCTTGCTTTGAGGTGAAACACATGAAAGATTTACCAAAAGTTGGGTTGTATCTCTCTACGAAGAAAGTTTTAGGGATGAGGTTGGCTGTTGAAGATGTGTTTGGCCCAGAAGATGATGAAGATGAGCTTAGTTATTACCCAGGCCAGCAGCGAGCTTAACAATGTGATGGTGAACACGGAGTGTTAGAATGCGGTGGTAAGGCGCATAAGTGCTCTTTTGTGCAAGCTCCTAGTCAACGGCTAGGTGTTTGTCAGTCGTTAAATATGAAAAAGGTGACTTAAGCGTGGCCAGAATAAAAAAGGTTTCAGTTAAGCATTTCAAATCTGTCTGGAATAATGAGATGGATTTAGGGCAACTAAACGTTTTTATCGGTACGAATGGCGCGGGGAAGAGCAACATACTGGAAGCTATAGCGGTTGCATCTGCTTCAGTGGATGGGGGGATTGATTATCCACGCCTTTATCAGAGAGGCTCGCGTCTATCAGCCCCTGATATATTTAGAAGTTCATTTAAGCACAAAGAAAGAAAACCAGCCTTTTCTATTTCAGTTGAAATGGAAACATACTCATACCAGACAAGTATTAATTCTAGTTCACAATTTTCATACTTGGCCGAAAAAATCACAGACCAATTTGGAAAGAAAATTGCCGGGCGAGGAAATAATGGTGTCGATGTAAGAGGTATGACACTAAATGTGTCTAAAGACAAAAGCATTGTTCCATATTTAATTGCACTTACAGATACTGACAAATATAGAGATTTGGCGGATTTAGCTGGATTTGCAATTTACTCACCATCAACACCTATTCTCAGAGGTACATCAGAGGATAACAGCAAAAAAAACCCACTCGGCCTTTATGGTGGGCGACTTGCTGAAGCGTTGAATGAATTGTTTTCTGAAGTTAACAAAACCGCGGTTAGTCGTGAGGATGTTCGGCGGTTTTTCAATATGTTCGAATGGTTCAGCAGTTTTGGTCCGACTGCAAACTTAGATGCAAAACTGTTAGGGAATGACTATCTTAGTTCGCAAAAAATAGGGGTTAAATATACAGACAAGTATATGAATACGAAATTTAACAATCTCTATGCTTATGATGTAAGCGAAGGGGCGTTGTATGTTTTGTTTATGCTTGTTTTGCTCCTTCATCCTAAGTCGCCTAATATTTTTGCGATCGACAATATAGATAGCGCTTTAAATCCCGGATTAATTGCCAGCATGATGGGGCAAATAATTCAAATTCTTGATAATCATGCAGAAAAGCAGCTGTTTATCACAACTCACCATCCAACGACACTCGATTGTATCGATATATTCAACCCAAAGCATAAGCTATTTGTGGTTGAACGATTGCCTGATGGACAAACCGTCACCAAGCCCATTTTGCCACCAGATGGCATGACTAGAGAACAGTGGGATAGTGATTTCGGTGGGATGAGTCTATCTGATATTTGGCTCTCTGGTGCCTTGGGCGGAATCCCTACAAGGATATAATATGCTTGATAATCATGATGAGTATATTCTTGTCTGTGAGGGGCCGACAGATATCTATGTAATAAATGAAGTTGTAAAGAAAATGTCTACTCGCCTTAACAGAAACATCAAGCTTATAGAGGGAAGTCCAATCCAGAATGCATCTGGCATATATCCTCGGCACGGATGGAATGGCGTTATGCGATGGTGTCATGAATATGGTGATAAGGCCCCGCCAATCAATCCATCAATCAATAATGTCTTCGCCCAAAAGCTACAGGCGTTAGGTGGCCAGAAAAATAAAAAGAATTGGAGAGCCTTACTTGCGCTTAACCCAAATGCTAAAGGCATTATAATTCAGCTCGATACTGACATTGCTCATTTACTTGAAGTGAAAAATAGAACTCATAAGTTCGGAACTCCTGGTGGTAGAGTTCATTGCGTTCATGCAATTAAACAGTGGCTCGGATTAGATGGTGACATCCCAAAGGAAATATATTTGTTGCTACCTTCATATGCAACTGAAACTTGGTTATTAGCCTTACATGATCAGAATGATGCTATTTTTAATTTTTTAATCAAGCCATTTAACTATGAAGACATTTGTGAACCAGAGTTGTATTTGATTCAGAAAGGGTATGCAAGTGAACATGATGCCGAAAAAAATAAATCAGTTTTAATTAAAAACAAAAAAAATTATATTAAATACGGAGTTAAAATAGCTGAGCGAATGGATGACGTTAGGGCAAAGTGTAAGGAGTTTGATAACTTTTGCGTATATCTTGCCTCGTGATGTCATTTTCTCATCACCTGTTTAGCAATAGGCTTGCATTGCAATGACCGTCCGCAAACTCGACGATGGCAAGCCCAAGCTCTGGCTGGTCGAAGTCTATCCCCAAGGTCGCGATGGCCCCCGCAAGCGCAAGCGTTTCGCCACCAAAGGCGAGGCGTTGGCGTGGGAAAAACACATGCTGGCCCAGCCCTGGCAACAGCCTGCGGCGGGTAATGTGGATGAGCGACGGCTGAGTGATCTGGTAGCGCTCTGGTATGGTCGCCACGGCCAGACTCTGACTGATGGCGACCGGCGCCGCGATAAGCTGATCTGGTTGGCGGAGGCGCTGGGCAACCCCCTGGCCACCGAGTTCACCGCCCAGCAGTTTGCGGCTTACCGCGAGCGGAGACTGGCGGGTGAACTTTATGTGCCCGGTCAGCGCAAGCAGGTCTCCCCGACGACCATCAACCGCGAACTGCTCTACCTGCAGGCGGTGTTCAATGAGCTCGGCCGCCTGGGTGAGTGGATCCACGGCAACCCGCTGGAGGTGCTGCGCCAGTACAAGGTGCAAGAATCCGAGTTGGCGTTCCTCAATCAGGATGAAATCGAGCAGTTGTTGGCAGCATGCGCGGGGCTGAACGACTTATGGCTGATCGTAATGCTGTGCCTTTCGACCGGTGCGCGTTGGTCCGAGATTGAAAAGCTGACCCGTTCACAGGTCGGCATCGGCCGGCTGACTTTCACCCGCACCAAGGGTAAGAAGAACCGCACCGTGCCAGTAGCCGGCTGGCTGTTGGCCCTGCTGCCCAAGCGCACCGGCCGCCTGTTCGGTGACTGCTACGCCGAGTTCGAGAAGGCGCTGCGCCGCGCGGAGATCACCCTGCCGGCCGGCCAGCGCACCCATGTGCTGCGCCACACCTTCGCCAGCCACTTCATGATGGGCGGCGGCAACATCCTGGTGCTGCAGCGCATCCTCGGCCACACCGACATCAAGATGACCATGCGCTATGCCCACTTCGCCCCGGACCACCTCGAAGATGCGGTCAAACTCAACCCGATCACCGCGATGAAAAATGGCGGAAAAGTTGACGCGGTGACCGCCAATCCTTTGCAGCAACCCATTGTTTCTTAATCGGTTCAACCTTGCCGTCTCATATATTCGGCGAAGAGCGGGACGGTAAAATTCAGGTAACCATGATCGGTGCTGTAGATCATCCCCTTGCTGATGATGCTTCCCCGTGTGGGGCCAAGTGATGATGCAGAGCGCCCCATCTCTTTTGCAATGTCGGCCATGGCATAGGGACCATCGCCCATACCTGACATTGTTTTAACAAACAAAGTCTCTGCTTTGGTTAATCGATCAATGCGTACTCTGAAAAAACCTTCGTCGAGTGTCGCTAACGTTTCAGCATACGAATGGTTTACATCATCTACGGTGATTTCCGGCCCTTCGGCGTGGTTCCAAGCAACCGATGCCCATTCTTGAAGGAAGAAAGGGTAGCCTTGGGTTCGTTCGACAATGGCATCAAGTGCTGTTGGCGAGATTTTGGCACCTTCATCATTGATCGGTTTTTCTACGGCTTGGGCAGCCGATGTGTTGTCTAGCGCATCAACCCTGGGGTATTGAAAAAGTCGCTCCGCATAAGACTTCGCTTCGCCTGCCAGACGAGCAACCTGGGGAAGCCCTGCACCGACCAGTATCACCGGCAGAGTATCTTGAGACATCCGGTGGATGGCCACGATGAGTGCTGACAGGTCCTGTGCAGAAAGATACTGCACTTCATCAATCAGCAAGACCCAGCCTTTTCCTGCAGCTTGTGCTGCATTGCCAATGGCACTGAATAGGTCTGGAAGATCGTACTGAAGGTCACCGCTATCAGCGAACCCTGGCTCGGGCTCAACTCCTACCTCAACACCTGCAATGTCAATTTTGAAGATTGAGGCAAAACTACGCAGACCTTTTAACCCACGGTTGGCAATTTGTTTCGCAGCCTCTATGCCCGAGAGTGATCGGATCACCTTACGCATCTCAGGATACAGGAGGCGGGCGAGACTCTCGCCTTCCGGTGCTTCTACCTTTGAGACGAGCAGGCCCTCCTCCTGTGCGATTCTCCCTATCTCATTTAGAAGAACGGTCTTTCCTGTTCCTCTCAACCCTAGGAGCATGAAGGACCTTGAGCTCCGCCCTTTAATCGCGCGGCCACAGGAGATTCTTGCGTCTGTGAGGATGGCATCACGTCCCGCAAGTTCAGGAGGTCTGCTACCTGCGCCTGGGGCAAAAGGGTTATTATATGGGTCCATGTTCGAGTCCTCCACTATACCGTTCTATATCCAAAGCTAGGTAAGTATAGTAATGACTACTATTTTTTCCTATACATACCTATATTTCCCTATGCTCTCCTATATTTTTCTATGCCTTCCTATATTTTTCTACGCCCACTGACGTGGGAGTATTGGTTTGGTGCAAGATAGCCAAGGGTTCTTGGTAGGGGGCGAATCGAGCTGGAAAATGGCGGCAAAGTGGCGGCAGCGCTCACCAGTGACACCCAATAACCCCCATCCATCCACAAGCAAACCCGCGAAAACACGGCAACCCATTGATTCACAGCGGCTTGCGATGGTTTCAAAATCCGCCGT
>NZ_JAGKRK010000024.1:0-80771 GCF_017939325.1 Aeromonas sp. MaB10011B
CATCAGGGCAGGATGATGGAGGGTCAGACCCCCTACAGCATGTTCAAGAAGGGTCTGAAATTGATACCGAAGGAAGTGCGCACTAAAGTAGCGTAAACAAGACACCGGTTTGAGGCCGGTGTCAGGTGATAACTAGATCTGTACACACTCGAATGATATGAAAATTCACTGACAGTAATGAATCGTGGGGATCAGGGTCGTCGGCCCGCCCCGGGGGAGATCGCCCTCTGCCAGAGGGTGTGAGCCCGGTTGACGCAACGGGGCCCGGGTTGTGGTATGACTCGGGGCGTCATCAAACAGAACCTGTCGGAGGACGAGACAATGCTGGCGTTGATCACCACGGCGCACCACACCTGCTACCCCAATCCCATCGCCTTTCGGGCCGGAGAGCGGGTGCGCATCGGCCACGAGGACGACGAGTTCCCGGGCTGGGTGCGCACCTTTACCGCAGACGGCAACGAGGGGTGGGCGCCCCTGTTCCTGCTGACCCCGATCGGCACGGAGGAGGCGCAGGCGCGCCAGGACTATACCGCCCGGGAGCTGGACGTGGCGGCGGGGGAGCGGGTTCGAGTGGATCGGGAGCTGGCAGGCTGGCTCTGGGTTCACAACGAAGCGGGGCAATCAGGCTGGATACCGGCAAGCTGCATCGCCTCGCCCTCATAAGGTGCAGCGGCTCGAAGAAGAAGTAGAGAGCGGAGAGAGAAACCCGGCCAGCGACATGGCGTGCGGCCGGGTGAATTGTAAAGAGTAGGGTGACGGAAAACGGGATCAGCCTAGTCTAATCAACTCGATGGGGGCGTAGCGCTCCTGGCTGTTCGTCAGCAGCACGCACTTCTCATGCTCGGCCTGATAGGGGGTCAGGTTGTCGGTGTGCGCCTCTTTGAGGGTGTCGACCGCGCCGGTGGCGGCAATCATCACCCGTTGGCCCAGGGTCAGCACATTGCGGTTTCGATCGTAGATCTTCATGGCATTCTCCTTGTGGGATGGGTGCCCCGGCCCGTGCCGGGGCAACGGGCTCCAGACTACGCCCCTCGAAAAACGAGATGCCTGTCACAGATCAATAAAAGGGGAAAGAGGGACTCGGTGCGGCGACGGGGTATGGCGCTCTGGCCTCGCTGCCCGCCGGTGATCGCCACTGCCTGTCGCAGGGCAAGGAGGACGCCCTCGCTTTTCATCCCCTCGGGCTCGAACTGCAAGGGGGATGCGCTATAGTGGAGCCGCTCGTTTTACTGCCTTCAACCAACCGAGAGTGCATTATGAATCGTGAAATTGCCGCCCAGTTCATCAAGATGCTGACCAACCTGGACCAGTGTCTGGCCAAGGCCGAGGCCCACGCCGAGGCGAAGAAATTCAACGTGGAGAACTTCTTCAATGAGCGCCTCATCGTCGACATGCTGCCCCTGAGCAAGCAGGTGCTGATCTGCTGCGACAGCGCCCGCGCCGTGGTGGCCACCGCCAGCCTGAGCGAGCCGCCGGTGCTGGGGGATGATCCCAAGACCATGGCGGATCTGCGCGCCCACGTGGCCAAGACCCTCGCCTACCTGCAAGGCAAGCTGGACGCCGATTTCAGCCAGTATGCGAGCGGTCACTACTATCCCTACTGGGCCGGTGGCAAGGGGATGGACGGCCACAGCTGCGTCCACGAGTACGGCATCCCGAACTTCTACTTCCACCTCACCATGACCTATGCCCTGCTGCGCCAGGCCGGGGTGGATCTCGGCAAGAAGGATTACCTGGGCGGCCTGAACCTGCAATAAGCCGCGCTTCAGCGACGACAAAGCCTGCCCCTGGCAGGCTTTGTCGTTTTCGGCCCGGCTCAGCGCCCCAGATTGTCGGCCAGTTGTTTGGCGCGACTTGCGGCCCACTGATCGATCATCTTCTCCATCTCCAGGGCGGTGATGGGGGAATCCTTGTGGGTGGTGTCCGGGCTCTCGCGAGCGTCCATCACCCGCACCAGCAGCTTGCCGCTCTGGGCGTCGAGCAACTGGGCCATGCTGCCCACCTTGAGCAGATAGGGCTCCTTGCCTATCACTTCGCGGGTGACGTTGATGGCGATCTTGGCGGGCAGCAGATCCCGCAGCTTGGGGTCGGGCCGGGTCAGGTCGAAGTTGGTGATGGCCGCCTGCACCCGCATCACGCCGGGGCCGGGTTCGGTAGCAATCTTGACGCCGTGGCTCATCAGCTCCCGCTGGAAGGTGGCGTGGTAGTAGCGGCCGATCTCGTTCTGCTCGTTGGCGGTCAGCAGATACCACTGGCCGTTCTCCTGGCGGATGAATTGCAAGGGGTCGAGCAGCACTGCGTGGTACTGGCGAAGATCCACGCCGGGCTCCTTGTAGATGCGCTGATTGGGGTTGCTCTCGCTTTGCTGGAAGGCCGTGAGCGGGATCGCCTGCAGGCTGTGGGTGACCTGGTTCTTCACGGCGCACCCGCCCAGCAGGGCGGCGGCCATGGTCATCATCAAGACTCGTTTCATGGGGGCTCCTGGCGGTGGATGGTCGCTGCAAGAACGCAGCCCGCCCTGCCCACAGAGATACCTGATCAGGCCCCTCTCTCACAAGGGGTATCTGTGCGCGGGCCACCGGGGGAGCCCCCGTGTCGGGTCACTCGGCGGGGATCTCGGGCTCTACCAGGGTGGCGAGCTGCATCAGGGACTCCTGCCAGCCGAGGTAGCACATCTCCACCGGAATGAGCGCCGGGATACCCGCCTGTTCGATGGCGAGATCGGTGCCGCACAGCACCTGGGTGAGGGTGATGGTGACCTGCATCTCCCCCGGCAGGTTGGGGTCGTCGAAGCGGTCGGTGTAGCGGATGCGCTTGACCGGCTCCAGCGCGAGATACTCGCCGCCGAAGGCGTGGGTGTGGCCGCTGGCGAAGTGGGTGAACGACATCCTGAACTGGCCGCCGACCCTGGCATCCAGCGCCGCCACCTTGCAGGTGAAGCCATGGGGGGGCAGCCATTTGGCCAGGGCGTCCGGCTCGATAAAGGCCTGGTATACCCGCTGTGGCGGGGCCTTGAGTACGCGGTGCAGAGTGACTGTGTTCATGGGAGGCTCCTCTTGGTGGCAACAGGGACGGGTCGCAGCAAGGATAGCCGTCATCCCCGTGGCCTGCGGGGGTGCGTCGCCTCCTTTCGCCTGCAGAGAGGATTTTTCGTTTTCTCTTCAAGGAGTTGATCAAGATAGAGGTTATTGTCACCGTTCGCTCATATAATCGCCGCCATGCAAGCGACTCGGAAGGATTCGATGACACAGCTGATGGTGGCCCTGCTGGGGCTGTTTTACGCCAGCCTGATCTGGGCGGCGCCCGTCCCCTTCGTGACGGCCCCCGGCCCCCATGCCACGCAGGGGAGGCTGGAGCCCCTGCTCTCCTGGTTCTCGGGGGAGTTTTCCAGCCAGGAGCAGGCCACCTTCGATGCCCGCTTCACCAGCGCCGAGCTGCGGCTGGTGGAGATCTGGCCCGGGGAAGGCCCCTTCCGCTGGGTCTATGCGGAGCAGTTTCTGACCGAGCGGGCGCAGCGACCGTTTCGCCAGCGCATCTACCGCTTCTCCTCCCTGCCCGATGGCCGCATCCTGATGGCCGAACTGACCATGCCGAGGGCCACGGATTTTGCCGGCGCCTGGCGTCGGCCCGAGCTGCTTGACTCCCTCACCCCGCAGCAACTCTCCCTGCGCGAAGGGTGCGAGATCTGGCTGACCCGCCAGCCGGGTGGGGAGTACAAGGGACAGACCCGGGTCGGGCATTGCGCCACCGATTTTGGCGGTGCCACCACCCTGGTGCAGTACCTCTGGATCGGCCCGGACAGTGTCCGGCTGCTGGACAGGGCCTATGACAACGGCGCCCATCAGCGCTGGGGCAGCCCGGGGGAGGGTTACGTCTACCTGCGCAAGGGGATGCGGCGCGGGGAGTAGTCACGCCGTCCGTCAAGGCCCCTCCCTGCTTGCCGCCATAAAGAACGTGCCGGTCAGGCCGCCGGCCAGTACCCTTGCAGATCCACCAGGATGGAGAGGCTGACCGCGCCAAACAGCAGGCCCGTCATCAGGTTGAGCGGGCGCTGGATGCGGCCGAGCAGGTGCTGGGCGCGGGGAGTGGAGAGGCTCCAGGCCAGGGCGCTGAACCAGACGAGGGAGAGCAGGAACAGCTCCAGGATCAGCAATCCCCGGGTCAGGCCATCCACCTGGGGCGTCACCATGGCGGCCAGCAGTCCCATGAAGAACAGCATCGCCTTGGGGTTGAGCAGATTGGTGGCCAGCCCGCTCTTCACCCCCTTGCGCCAGCCCGGCCGCTCGCCCCCGGCGCGCAGCGCCAGATCCCCGCTTCCCTGCCAGGCCGCTTTCAGCGCCCCCCAGCCCAGCCAGCCCAGATAGAGGGCACCCACCAGTTTCACGGCGAGAAAGAGCCAGGGCTGGCTTGCGATCAGCAGGCTGATGCCGGTGAGACTGAGGGTGGCGTGGAGCAGGATGGCGAGGGCGATGCCAAGGGCCGCTCCGAGGGCGGTGGGCCTGTGCAGGCTGGTGCGCAGGATGAGTGCGAAATCCGGGCCCGGGCTCGCCAGGGCGACGAGGTGGACGAGACCCAGGGTCAGAAACAGGCTGGTGAACATAAAAGACCTCCGATAGCGGTATGGAGGTGACAGCATGGGGCAGGACGGGGGACGGGAGATTGTAAAAGATTGCAGCGGCGGTGATTCAGGCGGGCAGCATCTGCTGGCGATACTCCGCCGGGGTGAGCCCGAAGGCCTGACGAAAACCGTGGTGGAAGTGGCTCTGATCGAAGAAGCCCACCGCCAGTGCCACTTCGCTCACCGGCAGACCGCTGCCGAGCAGGCGCTTGCCCTGTTCGAGGCGCAGCCGCTTGAGCCAGGCATAGGGGGTCATGCCGGTCTTCTTCTTGAACTGACGGAGGAAGGCGAAGCGATCCAGCCCGAACAGGGCGGCCAGATCCTCCAGGGTGTGGCGCTCGTCCAGCCGGGCCAGCAGATGGTCGCGCAGGAACCTGAGCTGGGGATCCGCCAGGGCGTGGCGCTCGGGGGCGAGCCGGAACAGTTCGCCCAGCAGGGCCAGCAACTGGCTCTCCGCCAGCAGGCCGTCGGGGGCAGGGCCGTCCAGGTGCATGTGCAGTCGGGCAAAGCCCTGATAGAGGTCGGGGCGGCTCTGCAATCCCTGGTGGAAAAAGGGCTCGGGGTGTTCCGGCAGCCAGCGGGCCAGCTGCTCGGGGGCGATGGAGAAGACCCGCACCTCGTACCCTTCCGGCAGCAGGCTGAGGCCGTCGTGCATCTCGTCCGGGTTGACGGTGGAGAGTTCGCCGCGCACCAGGTGGTGGCTGTTCCCCTTGTGGATGAACTTCTGGCCGCCCCGCTGCACCAGACCGATGTGGTAGTCCAGATGCACGTGACGGCCATAGCTGAACTCCCTGTGGTGGGAGTGGGAGAGTTCAACCCCCGGCAGCAGCCGGGATTGCCAGTAGTGGATGCGGGATTGGGGTGCGTTCATCCCCTATTGATACCCCGAAAGCGGCCCCTTGGCTTGTAGATTATTGCGCCGGCGCCTCAGCCGACCTCCTGGCGCCGCTTGCCGCTGCGCAGGCCATCCAGGCTGAACAGCACCAGGGCGCTCCAGATGCAGCCAAAGGTGATCATCTTGTCCAGCGCCAGCGCCTCGCCATAAAGGGTCACCGCCAGGATGAACATCAGGCTGGGGCCTATGTACTGGAAGAAGCCCAGGGTGGAGAGCTTGAGCCGGGTGGCCGCTGCGGTGAAGCAGAGCAGGGGGGCCGTGGTGACGGCGCCCGCGGCGATGAGCAGCAGGTTCAGGTGCCAGTCATTCTGGGTGAGGTGGCTGGTGGGGCTGTCGGCGATGCCCCACAGATAGAAGGCGGCTGGCGGCAGCATGATCAGGGTCTCGATGAGCAGGCCGGTGAGGGCGTCCAGGGCCAGTTTCTTGCGAATGAGGCCGTAGATGGCGAAGCTCGAGGCCAGCACCAGGGCTATCCAGGGCAGGGAGCCGAAGGCGATGAGCTGGACGGCGACACCGACAAAGGCGAGCCCTACCGCCCACCACTGCAGGCGGCGCAGCTTCTCGCTCAGAAACACCATGCCGAGCAGCACGTTGAACAGGGGGTTGATGTAGTAGCCCAGGCTCGCATCCAGCATGTGGCCGTTGTTGATGGCCCAGATGAACAGCAGCCAGTTGCCGCCGACGGTGACGGAGGTGAAGGCCAGAGTGAGCAGCACCTTGGGATGGCGCAGCACCGCCTGCACCTTGTGCCACTGGCGTCCGAGCAGCACCAGCACCATCAGCAGGGCGCAGGACCAGATCATGCGGTGGGTCAGGATCTCGGCGGCCGGCACGGCGGAGAGGGACTTGAAGTAGATGGGTGCCAGGCCCCAAAGGGTGTAGGCGCCGAGGGCATAGAGGACGCCCTGGCGCTGGATCTGTTGTTGCATGCGGATAACCTTCACTGGAGTGCGGATGTCGGGAAACATCGCAAAAAGTCAGTGTAGCGATCCTTTTGCAGGGAAAGAAGACAATAAATGGGTCTGACGGGATTTTAACAGCAGGAGCGACTTCAGCGACCGCCCCCGCGGCGGATCTTCTCCACGTCCATCAGCAGCCACAGCATGAGGGCGATGGCGGAGATCCAGGGGCCCCAGGTGACATAGGCTTCCCCCTGACCCAGCACGAAGAACAACAGCGGCAGTCCCACCACCAGAAACAGTACACTTCCCAGAAAAAACAGCATTTTTATCTTTAAATTTAATGGCTTGCTATTTGACGATTATATCGATTGAGCGAGGGGATAAAAGAGTAAAAATGAGAAAGGGGGATTTCTCCCCCTGTTTTGTTGATAAGCGTCATTTATGACGTTATTCGAGCTGGATCCAGGTGCTTTTCAGCTCGGTGTACTTCTCCAGGGCGTGCAGGGACTTGTCGCGCCCGTTGCCGGACTGCTTGAAGCCGCCAAACGGCATGGTCATGTCGCCGCCATCCCAGTTGTTGACGAAGACGGTGCCGGCGCGCAGGGCGCGCGACCCTTTCACCGCCAGGTTGAGATCCGCCGTCCAGATGGCGGCCGCCAGGCCGTAGTCGGTGTCGTTGCCAAGGGCGATGGCCTCTTCCAGGGTGTCGAAGCCGGTCACCGCCAGCACGGGGCCGAAGATCTCCTCGCGGAAGATGCGCATCGTCGGGGTCACATCGTCAAAGATGGTGGGTTCGATGTAGTAGCCGCCCTCCTCGGGCTGGGTGCGCTTGCCCCCCAGCAGCAGCTTGGCGCCCTCCTGCTGGCCGATGGCGATGTAGTTGAGGACCTGCTCCATCTGGATGTGGTCCACCATGGCGCCGATGCGGGTGGTGGGGTCGAGCGGGTTGGCCGAGATCCATTCGCGGGCGTGGGCCAGCAGCCGCTCCATGAACTGGGGCTTGATGCTGTTTTGCACCAGCAGGCGGGAGGCGGCGGTGCACACTTCCCCCTGGTTGTAGAAGATGGCGCCGACGGCGCTGCGGGCGGCGGCGTCCAGATCCGGTGCATCCGCCAGCACGATGTTGGGGCTCTTGCCGCCGCACTCCATAAAGGCGCGTTTCAGATTGGATTTCCCGGAGCACTGCACCAGGTGCTTGCCGATCTTGGTGGAGCCGGTGAAGGTGATGCAGTCGACGTCCATGTGCATGGCCAGCGCCTCGCCCACGGTGTGACCAAAGCCCGGCAGCACGTTGAACACGCCGTCGGGGATGCCCGCCTCCTTCGCCAGACCCGCGATGCGCAGGGCGGTGAGGGGGGATTTCTCGGAGGGTTTGAGGATCACCGAGTTGCCGGTGGCGAGCGCCGGGCCCAGCTTCCAGCAGGCCATCACCAGGGGGAAGTTCCAGGGCACGATGGCAGCCACGACACCGAGGGGCTCGCGGGTCACCAGGGCCAGGGCGGACTCTTCCACCGGGGCGACCTGATCGTAGATCTTGTCTATCGCCTCGGCGTTCCAGGCGATGCAGTTCGCGGCGGCGGGGGCGTCATACCCCATGGCGTCGCCGATGGGCTTGCCCATATCCAGCGACTCCAGCAGTGCCAGCTCCACCAGGTTCAGGCGCATCAGCTCGGCGAAGCGCTGCATGATGAGCTTGCGCTGCTTGGGAGAGAGGCCGCACCAGCGCTTGTCGTCGAA
The DNA here is from genome assembly GCF_017939325.1 of Aeromonas sp. MaB10011B. Lineage (NCBI taxonomy): Bacteria > Pseudomonadati > Pseudomonadota > Gammaproteobacteria > Aeromonadales > Aeromonadaceae > Aeromonas > Aeromonas sp. MaB10011B. The sequence continues at coordinate 8,153 of NZ_JAGKRK010000024.1, forward strand.
GGCGGCACGGGCCGCCTTGACCGCCAGCTCGGCATCGGCGGCGTCGCAGGAGGCGACCTTGGTCAGCAGTTGGCCGTTGGCCGGATTGATGCAATCGAAGGTGGCGCCGTTGACGGCATCCCTGTAGGTGCCGTCGATAAAGGCTTGCGAGGGCAGGGTCAGATGGGCGGCCTTGTGTTGCCACTGGGCCAGGGTCAGGTCACTCATGTTCACTCCTTGAACCGGCAGAAAGTCAGTCTCCGCGTATCAATATGCTAAACATCCCGCCGCTTGTAAATCCATCTTGTAACAATTCATTAAACACTGACCCCGAACAACCCGGGCCAACGGCGGGGCAAACCGGGCGCCCTGGCTTGTGGTGTCGGGGGCCGTGCGGCGGGGCGGGAGCCCGTGTCGCGGGCCTGATCCCCGAGCCGGGCAGGGGCGGATCCCGGCGGGCTGTTCCGGGAGAAGGCCCGTCAGAAGCTGGCGGGCGTGTTGGCCGAGATCAGCACGCACTCCTGATCCCCCACGTTGCGAAAACGGTGGGGAGTGCGGCTGTCGAAGTAGTAGCCATCCCCCGGTGCCAGCAGGTGAACCTGCTCGCCTACCGTGACTTCCACCTGACCCCGGATGACGATGCCGCACTCTTCCCCTTCGTGACTCAGCATGTCGTCACCGGTGTCGGCGCCCGGAGGCAGTATCTCCTGCATCATGCCGATGGCGCGGTTGGCGCGGCTGTGACCCACCAGACGGTAGCTGATGGGGTGGGTGCCGAGATCCGGCATGTCGTCCGCACGGAAGATCACCTCGGAATCCATCTCCGTCTCGTCGGTGAAGAAGCTGGCCAATGACATGGGGATGCCTTCCAGCACCTTGCGCAGGGAGGCCACCGAGGGGCTCACCTGATTTTTCTCGATCTGGGAGATAAAGCCGTTGGTCACACCGGAGCGTTTTGCCAGCTCGCGCTGGGAGAGGGCCGCCTTGGTGCGAACCGCCTTGAGGCGGTGACCGATATCCATCGATAGACACTCCTTGACTGTTTACTATTATTAAAATTGTGTTAAATATCTTATACCACCCCTGAGGGGTGACACCAAGCCGGGCGATAAAAGCCCTTTTTTATGGATTCAGGTGTTTAATTTAATAGGCATGAGCCGGGTGTTACTAAACGCCTTAAGGATGAGGTGACCATGAAACCTGTCAGCGACATCAATACCCCCGACATGTCCGCATTCTGGATGCCGTTCACCGCCAACCAGCAGTTCAAGGCGGCGCCGCGCATCCTGAAGTCGGCAGAGGGGATGTATTATCACTCAGAGGATGGCCGCAAGATACTGGATGGCACTGCCGGACTCTGGTGTTGCAACGCAGGCCATGGTCGGCGCGAGATCGCCGAGGCGGTCTCCCAGCAGATCTCCCACCTCGATTTTGCCCCCACCTTCCAGATGGGCCACCCCCTGCCGTTCGAGCTGGCCAACCGGCTGGTGGAGATCGCCCCCAAGGGATTCGGTCACGTCTTCTATACCAACTCCGGATCGGAGTCCGTGGACACCGCGCTCAAGATTGCGCTGGCCTGGCAGCGGGCTCGTGGCCAGGGGACCCGTACCCGGCTCATCGGCCGCGAGCGCGGCTACCACGGGGTGGGTTTTGGCGGCATCTCGGTGGGGGGCATTCCCGGCAACCGCAAGTGGTTCGGCTCCCTGCTGACCGGGGTGGATCATCTGCCCCACACCCTCAACATAGGGAAAAATGCGTTCACCAAGGGATTGCCAGCAGAAGACCTCACCCTGGCCGATGAACTGGAGAAGATTGTCTTCCTGCACGACGCCAGCAACATCGCGGCGGTCATCGTCGAGCCCATCGCCGGCAGCACCGGGGTCATCATGCCCCCCAAGGGCTATCTCAAGCGGCTGCGGGAGATCTGTACCAAACATGGCATCCTGCTGATTTTTGACGAGGTGATCACCGGTTTCGGCCGCCTCGGCTCCCCCTTCGCCGCCCAGGAGTTCGACGTCATCCCCGATATGATCACTTGCGCCAAGGGGCTCACCAACGGCGCCATCCCCATGGGGGCCGTGCTGGTGCAAAACCATATCTATGACGACATGATGGCGGCGGGCAAGGGGGCCATCGAGCTGTTCCACGGCTACACCTACTCCGGCCACCCGGTGGCCGCGGCGGCGGGTTTGGCGACCCTCGAGATCTATCGCAACGAAAATCTGCTGACCCGGGCGGCCGAGCTGGCGGGCTACTGGGAGGAGGCGGCCCATTCCCTCAAGGGCTGCAAGCACGTGAAGGACGTGCGCAACTACGGCCTGGTGGCGGGCATCGAGCTCGAACCCATGCCCGATGCGCCGGGCAAGCGGGCCTACGAGGTGTTCGTGCGCTGCTTCGAGAAGGGGGCGCTGATCCGGGTGACGGGAGACATCATCGCCCTGTCGCCGCCCCTCATCATCGAGCGCAGCCAGATCGACGATCTCTTCACCCTGCTGCAGGACGCCCTGCAGGCCCAGGACTGACCCCCACATCACACAGGATGGCGCTCGTCCCGGGCGTCATCCCCCTGTGCTGCCCCGGCGCGGCGAGGGGAGGACGGATGACCCATCACGGAGGATTTATGAGTTACAGGATCGACAACTTCATCGACGGCGAGACGACCGAGAGTCGCAGCGAGCGTTTCGGTGCCATCTTCAATCCGGCCACCGGCCAGCAGCAAGGCTCCGTCGTTCTCAGCACGGCCGATGAGTGTGCCGAGGCGATTGCCTGCGCCGAGCGCGCCTTTGGGGAGTGGTCCCAGACCCCGCCGCTGGTGCGGGCCCGGGTGCTGTTCCGCTTCAAGGAGCTGATGGAGCAGCACAGGGACGAGCTGGCCCAGCTCATCAGCCGCGAGCACGGCAAGGTCTTCTCCGACGCCCAGGGGGAGCTGACCCGGGGGCTGGAGGTGGTGGAGTTTGCCTGCGGTATTCCCCACCTGCTCAAGGGGGAGCACTCTCTCAACGTGGGCCGCGGGGTGGACAGTCACTCCATGATGCAGCCGGTGGGGGTCTGCGCCGGCATCACCCCGTTCAACTTCCCTGCCATGGTGCCGCTCTGGATGTTCCCGGTGGCCCTGGCCTGCGGCAACACCTTCATCCTCAAGCCCTCGGAGAAGGATCCGTCCCTCTCTCTGCGCATGGCCGAACTGCTCAAGCAGGCGGGCCTGCCGGACGGGGTGCTCAACGTGGTCAACGGCGACAAGGAGGTGGTGGACGTGCTGCTGACCGACCCGAGGGTCGGTGCCGTGTCGTTTGTCGGCTCCACCCCCATCGCCCAGTACATCTATGCCACCGCCTCGGCCCACGGCAAGCGGGTGCAGGCCCTGGGCGGCGCCAAGAACCACATGGTGGTCATGCCGGATGCCAATCTGGATCAGGCGGTTTCCGCCCTGATGGGGGCCGCCTATGGCGCGGCGGGCGAGCGTTGCATGGCGATCTCGGTGGCCGTGGTGGTGGGTGACGAGACCGCCGATGCCCTGGTGGCGAAGCTCTCTCCCCTGGTGGCGGCCCTGCGGGTCGGCCCCGGCCTCGGTCAGAGTCCGGAGAACGAGATGGGGCCCCTCATCAGCCGGGAACACCTGGCCAAGGTGCGCGGCTACGTGGATCAGGGAGTGGCCGAGGGGGCCGAGCTGGTGGTGGATGGCCGGGGCCTGAGCCATGGCGAGGGCTACTTCATCGGGGGCAGCCTGTTCGATCGGGTCGGCCCCGAGATGCGCATCTACCGGGAGGAGATCTTCGGCCCCGTGCTCGCCATCGTGCGGTCCCCGGACTACGAGACGGCCCTGCGCCTCATCAACGAACACGAGTATGGCAATGGCACCGCCATCTTCACCGGTGACGGAGATACCGCAAGGGACTTCACCACGCGGGTTCAGGTCGGTATGGTAGGGGTGAACGTTCCCATTCCGGTGCCCATGGCGTTTCACAGCTTCGGTGGCTGGAAACGGTCCATCTTCGGGCCGCTCAACATGCACGGGCCGGATGGGGTGCGCTTCTACACCCGGATGAAGACGGTGACCGCCCGCTGGCCCCAGAGCCTGCGCGCCGGCGCCGAGTTCTCCATGCCGACCATGAAGTGAGCCACCGGCTCGCTGCCATGGCTTTAATCTCTTGCCTCCGCAGGCCGCCGGTCTGCGGGGGCGCTTCTGTCAAGGAGTAACAGATGCGACTGGGTATTCTCGATTGTGACCGGCTGGACCCCGATTTGGTGGGGGATTTTGGTCCCGTTTACTCCGAGATGTTTATCAAGGGTTTCCGGGCGTTGGCCCCCGAGCTGGAATTTCGGGTCTGGTCCGCCCTCGACGGCGATCTGCCCCCGGATCTGACCGAATGCGATGCCTGGCTCATCACCGGCTCGCGCCACGATGCCTACAGCGACATCCCCTGGATCCTGGCGCTGCGCGACTGGATCCGCCGGGCCCACGATGCCAACGTCAAGCTGGCCGGGGTCTGCTTCGGCCATCAGGTGATCGCCCAGGCGCTGGGAGGGGAGGTAATGAAGTCCACCAAGGGGTGGGGGCTGGGGGTGTCTGTCCATGCCATGCAGATGACAAAACCCTGGATGGCGCCGGGGCTGGACACCATCCGCATCCTGGCAAGCCACCAGGATCAGGTGGAGCAGCTTCCGCCGGGGGCGACCCTGCTCGCGGGCAACGACTTCTGCCCCAACTTCATGTTCCTGCAGGGGGATCACATCGTCGCCATCCAGGGGCACCCGGAATTCTCGGTGGCGTACAACCGGGCCCTGATCGAGCGGCGACGGGACAGGCTGCCCGATGCACATTACCAGAGCAGTCTCTCTTCCCTGGAAGGGGAGGTGGATTCCGCCACCATGATGCAGTGGCTGCTGCAGTTCCTCGGCATCCTGCCGATCGGGGCCGACGTGCGCTGAACCCCGTTTGTCATATCCACCGCGCTGATGCTAGATTTTGTAGCAAAATGAAGGATCAAGCGGCGATATGCCCAGTCCGGATGATACACTGGCCGCCATTTTTGGCGGCCTAGTCCATCGACGAGCGCCGCGTCAGTCTGTGAGGGGGCAACCTTGAAACTACAGCAGTTGAAGTATCTGATCGCGGTGCGGGACCACAATCTCAACGTCTCCGTTGCCTCCGATGCGCTCTATACCAGCCAGCCTGGGGTGAGCAAGCAGATCGGCTTGCTGGAGAGCGAGCTGGGGGTGCGCATCTTCGAGCGCCGCGGCAAGCACCTGCACCGGATCACCCCGGTGGGGGAGGAGATCATCAAGTGTGCCGAGGCCATGCTCAATATCGAGAGCAAGATCAAGGCCATCTCCCGGGAATACCTGGATCCGACCGTGGGCACCCTCAACATCCACACCACCCACACCATCGCCCGCTACCTGCTGCCGAAAAGCGTCACCTACTTCACCAAAAAGTACCCCAAGATCTCGTTCCACCTGCATCCTGTGATGTCCGCCACCAAGGAGCAGATCAGCAAGGGATACTCGGATTTTTCCATCGTGGCCCACGAGATAGGCTTCGACAAGGAGCTGATCGCGCTGCCCGCCTACCTCTGGACCCTCTCCCTGGTGGTGCCCCAGGAGCACCCCCTGGCCAAGGTGAAGAAGCCGACCCTGGAGCAGCTCTGCCAGTATCCCATCCTGAGCTACGAGAGCGGCGCCACCGGGCGTCAGGTGCAGGACAAGGTGTTCCAGGCGGCCGGCCTCACCCCCAACTACTACATGACGGTGATGGATGCCGGCGTCATCAAGCGCTACGTGGAGCTAGGCTTTGGCATCGGCATCATCTCCTCCCTGGTTGCCAACGATAGCGATGCCCCCAGCCTCGTGGCCATCAATCTGGAGCACCTGTTCGAGCCCTGCCCAGCCCAGATCTGCTTCAGCAAGAGCATCCTCTTGCAGAACTACATGTATGACTTCATCAGCTCCTTCTCCCCCCATCTCACCAAGGAGATGATCCAAAACGTGATGCAGCAGCCGACCCAGGCGCGCATCGACGAGCTGCTGTCAGGGGTGGAGCTGCCCGTCTACTGATCCCGCTTCCGTTTCTGTGCCGGCACCCCGGGGTGCCGGCCTCCTCCCGCCGAGGTTTCCATGTCCCGCATCCTGCTGCTCGCCAATCTCAACTGTGATCATGTGCTCTCCCTGGCCGAACCCCTGGTGGCGGGGGCGCGGCTGCAATACGTGGATCAGGGGCGCAGACTCGGCGGCGGCGCCGCCAATACCGGCATCGGACTGGTGTGGGCGGGGCACGAGGTGATCATCGCCTCCCGGGTCGGGCTGGACGACACCGGTGACTGGCTGCTGGAGCAGGCGGCCTCATACGGCCTGGATTGCAGCCATGTGGAACGCTTTGGCGGCGAGACCGGCGAGCTGCTGGTGCTGGTGGACGCCACCGGTGAGCGCACCATCCTCAGGCGCCCACGTCGTCCGGATCTGCCGGGGGATCTGCCGACCGAAGGGGTGGACTGCCTCTATGTGAACTATCCGGGTACCGCCATCGTGGGCTACATGCGCCAGATGCTCGCCAAGAGTTTCGTGGTGGCCCAATATCCCAAGGGGGGGCAGGCCCGCCGCCCTTGCCACGTGCTGGTGGCCTCCCGCACCGATCTCGGCGAGGTGAGCGACCCCTGGCAGCATGCCCGCCAGCTCGCGGGGGATCAGCTCGAATGGCTGGTGCTGACCGAGGGCAAGGCGGGCGCCGTGGCCATTCACGGGGAGGAGCAGGTCAGGGTGGCGGCGCGACCGGTCTCCGTGGTGGATACCACGGGGGCGGGGGATGCCTTCGCGGGCGGCCTCATCCACGGTCTTGCGCGGGGCATGGCCATGGCCGATGCGTTGCAGTGCGCCGTGGACTGGGGCGCCTTCGCGGTGGCCTCCGAGAGCTCCATCCCCTCCCAGGCGCTGCGCAACTGGCTGAAACAGCCCCACTGAACTCGCCGGACAACGGCTCCGGCGATGGCAGAGGAGGTGGGGGTTTGTCGACGGAAACCGCCAAAACCCCTCGCTGAGGCGGCAAGTTTGCGATCAATCAAAGAAAGTGTCGATTTATGTACATCTTCGTCGACACCCGCCCGGGCTGCTCTTACCCTTGTGACTTCACGACTCGGTCGAAGAAGCCCATCCCGTGCGCACGCATGTGCAGACCCCCTCTTTGGCCACCGGCTGTCGTCCTGATTTCTGGCTTGTAGTAAGAGGCAAGTGCGACCATGCAACTGACACGATTTACCGACTACGCCCTGCGTACCCTGACCTTCCTGGCCATCCAGCCCGGTGATCGCCTGTCGACCATCACGGAAGTGGCCGACACCTTCGCCATCTCCCGCAATCACGTGGTCAAGATAGTGCATCAGCTCGGCATCAAAGGTTACATCGAGACGGTGCGTGGCAAGCATGGGGGCATCCGCCTCGGCCGTGCCGCCGTCTCCATCAACCTGCGCGATGTGGTGATGGACATGGAGCACGTGCTCTGCCCGGTGGACTGCAAGCGCGAAAACTGCCGTCTCTCCGGGGGCTGCCGCATCCAGGGCATTCTGCGCCGCGCCATGCACGCCTTCCTCGAGGTACTGGGGGAGTACACTTTAGCGGATGCGGTGCGGGATCCCACTCGTCTGTGCCACCTTCTCGGCATAGAGCAGGATAATATTCTGACCATGGCATGATGCCACGGTGAATGACAGAGGGGCCTGCGGGCCCCTCTGTCATTGCCAGCGGTCAGAGTTGGGGCACAAGGGTGATGGCTCCGTGCAGACAGGCGAGGCCACAGGCGCCGCAGCCATCGCAGGCGGCCATGTTGACGGTCACTCCCTCGCTGCCGACCTTGATCGCCTGCTGGGGGCAGGCATCTTCGCACAGCAGGCAGTAGTAGCCCTGACGGGCCTGGCAGCTCGCCTCTATCCTGACCCGGGTCTGCACCTGGCGGCCGAGGCAGAGATCCAGTGCGCCCGTGGGGCAGGCTCTGGCGCAGCTGCCGCAATAGCTGCACTGGCCACAGGCGAGATCCAGCACTGGGGTACCGGCGATGGGGCTGCCGTCATATTCGGGGCGATCGGCGGGCTTGATGAGGCCGTTGGGACACGCCTTGAAGCAGTCGCCACAACGGGTGCAGAGGGTGAGGAACTGGGACTCGTCGATGGCCCAGGGCGGGCGTGCCTCATGGCAGACCACCTCGGGTCTGCGGGGGCTCCCCCATGCGTGTGCCAGCCAGCGACAGAAAAAATGCGTCATGCCCACCTCTATACCTATTAGGGGTTAATTTTATCCAGTTTTGGGCCGGCAAGCCAGAGAATAGCGGCGGGCAGGATCGCAAGCCGGGTTGCCCTTGTGTAAGCTAGGCGGGTCTTTTTGCGGGATTGAATGAACTCATGTGGCTATTTCTGTGGCGTGCTTCTCTGCTCTATGTCTTCCCCCTGCTGATGTGGGCCTACTGCCATCTCAAGGGTATCGAGTTCAGTGAACTGGATACCGGGGTCAACAGCCACAAGTGGGTGGTGCTGGCGGCCTATCTGCTCTATGTGCTGATCTGGTTGCTGCTCAACCGCTATCTCGAACTCTTCTTGCGCCAGCGGGGGCGCCGATGACCCCGCTGCTGACCTGGTGGCCTGCCATGCTGGCTGGCGGGCTGGCGCTGCTGTTCGGCTGGTGGTGGGGGCGGCGCAGCGGCCGTGAAGAGGCGCTGCTGCTGGAGGAGCGTTATCAGGGGTTGCAGGATCGCTGGGACGCGCTGCAGGACGAGAAGATGCTGGCTCAGCAGAAGCTGGATCAGCAGCAGACCCTGCTGCTCAAGCTCACCGCCCGCCTCAAGGAGGCCGAGGCGACTCTGCGCAGCGAACGCATCGCCAGCGCCGAGAAGCTGCAGTTGCAGCAAGAGGCTGAGCAGCGCCTCGGCCAACAGTTCGAGAACCTCGCCAATCGTATCTTTGAACAAAATGCTGGAAACTTCCGCGAACTGAATCAGAACAGCATGGATCTCCTGCTGACTCCACTCAAAGAGCAGTTGGAGGGCTTTCGCCGCCAGGTGGGAGAGACCCACGCCCAGGAGACGGCCCAGCGCCACAACCTCAAGTTCGAGCTGGAGCGCCTTGCCGAGCTCAACGCCCGCATGACCGAAGAGGCGGCGGCGCTGACCCGGGCCCTCAAGGGCGACAGCAAGCAGCAGGGCAACTGGGGGGAGGTGGTGCTGGCGCGGATCCTCTCCGAGTGCGGCCTGCGCGAGGGGCATGAGTACCACACCCAGGTCAACATCGAGGTGGACAAGGGCAAGCGCTACCAGCCCGACGTCATCGTCCACCTGCCCCAGGAGAAGGACATCATCATCGACGCCAAGGTGTCGCTGACCGCCTATGAGCGCTGGTACAACGCCGCTGACGATCTGGAGAAGGCGGTGGCGCTCAAGGAGCACGTCGCCTCGGTGCGCAACCATATCCGCGAGCTGGGCCGCAAGGATTACCAGCAGTTGCCCGGGGTGCGCACCCTGGACTATGTGCTGATGTTCGTGGCGGTGGAGCCTGCCTTCCTCGCTGCCCTGGAAGCGGACCCTTCCCTGGTGCGCTACGGGCTGGAACACAACATCCTGCTGGTGAGCCCCACCAACCTGATGGTGGCGCTGCGCACCATAGAGAACCTGTGGCGCTACGAGCGGCAGAACCAGAACTCGCGCCAGATAGCGGAGCGGGCCGGCCGCCTCTACGAGAAGCTGCGGCTGTTCGTGGAGGAGATGCAGCAGATGGGGGGCAGCCTGCACAAGGCGCAGGAGAGCTACGACAAGGCGATGGGCCGGCTGGTCAACGGTCGTGGCAACCTGATCGCCCAGGCCGAGCGCTTTCGCGAGCTGGGGGTCGAGGTGACCAAGCCCTTGCCGGACGCGCTGGTGGACAGGGCGCTGGAGCGGGAGGAGTCGGCGGACTGAGGGGAGTCGTCATTCGCCGGGACAACGAAAAGGGCAGCCATTGGCTGCCCTTTTCGTTTCATGCAACAGCCTGGACGGCTGCTTATTGCTTCCAGAAGGAGGGGAAGAAGAGCACCGCCACCGTCAGGATCTCGAGGCGTCCCAGCAGCATGCCGAACGACAGTATCCACTTGGCCGCATCCGGCAGGCTGGCGAAGTTGGTGCTGGGACCGATGACAGGCCCCATGCCCGGGCCCACGTTGGCCACGGCGGTGATGGAGCCCGAGATGGCGGTCAGGGGGTCCAGCCCGATGGCGGCGAGCAGGGCGGCGATGAGCAGGATGATGGCGAAGTAGACCAGCACGAAGGAGATCAGGGAGCGGATGATGGCGTCGTTGACCGGACGGCCGTTGTACTTCTGGGGAAACACGGCGGAGGGGTGCATCAGCTGGCGCATCTGTTTCTTGAACAGGGCGAAGGCCACCTGGACCCGGAAGATCTTGAGCCCGCCCGAGGTGGAGCCGGAGCAGGCGCCGAGTGCCAGCAGGATGATGAAGATAATGGTGGTGAGCGGGCCCCAGGTGCCGAAGTCGCCGAGTCCGAAACCCGTGGTGGTGAGCACGGAGACGATATTGAAGCTGCTGATGCGCAAGGCATCCATGAAGCCGTAGATGTCTCTCACCCAGAGATAGAAGGTGACGACCAGGGTCACCCAGACGATCAGCCAGAAGAAGCCCTGCACCTGGGCATCCTTGAACAGGCTGTTGTCACGGCGGGAGAGAGCCTGCACATAGAGCAGGAAGGGCAGGCCACCGAGGAACATGAAGAGGGTGCCTATCCAGTGCGCCGCGTGGGAGAAGTGGGACATGGATTGATCGGAGGTGGAGTAGCCGCCGGTGCTGAGGGTCGTCATGGCGTGGTTGACCGCTTCGAACAGGTTCATGCCACTCACCCAGTAGGCGAGGAAGCAGAGCATGGAGAGCACCAGATAGACCAGCACTATGTTGTTGGCCACCGTTTTGGCGCGGGGGGCGCTCTTGTCGGACCAATCGGAGCTCTCGGTCTGGAACAGCTTCATGCCACCGACGTTGAGGTAGGGCAGCACCGCCACCGCCATCACGATGAAGCCGACCCCGCCCAGCCACTGCAGGATGGATCGCCACAGCAGGATGCTGTGGGCCATGCCGTCCAGCCCCGACAGCACGGTGGATCCCGTGGTGGTGACCCCCGACATGGTCTCGAAGTAGGCGTCGGCAAAGTCGATATGGGTGATGAAGACGAAGGGCAGGGCCCCGAAGACGCAGGCGACCACCCAGACCGAGGTGGTGAGCAGGAACATCTCCCGCACGCCGAGGTGAAACTCTGCCTTGCGACCGTAATGGAGGCAGAGCAGAGCGGCACCATGGGTGATCAAGACCGACTTGAGAAATTCGACGAAACCTTCCGAACCGGTCAGCAGGGCCAGCAGGGTGGGCAGCCACATGAAGAGCGCCAGCTTGGAGAGCACCAGCCCGAGCGTGAAGACGATGGGATGCAGCTTGATCATGCAAGAAAACCTGGTCGTTGATTGAAAAAAGACCCGGACCTTTCCTGAGAAAAGGGGCCGGGTCCGGATACCGTTGCCAGAGACATGGCCGGCTTACAGGAAGAAGGGACTGGGCTGGAACAGACGCTCCACTTCCGGGATGTACTTTTTGTCCACCAGGAACATCACCACGTGGTCATCCTGCTGTATCTGGGTACGATCGTGGGCGATCAGCACCTCATCACCGCGCACCACTGCGCCTATGGTGGTGCCCGGGGGCAGCTTGAGCTCGCCCACCGTCTTGCCCACCACCTTGGAGGTGTTCTCGTCCCCGTGGGCGATCGCCTCGATGGCTTCGGCCGCCCCGCGGCGCAGGCTGTAGACGTTGGCGATGTCGGCACGGCGCACATGGGTCAGCAGGGCCGAGATGGTGGCCTGCTGGGGGGAGATGGCGATGTCGATGGAGCCACCCTGTACCAGGTCCACGTAGGCGCCGCGCTGGATCAGCACCATGGTCTTCTTGGCCCCCATCTTCTTGGCGAGCAGGGCCGACATGATGTTGGCCTCATCCTCGTTGGTCACCGCGATGAAGACGTCGATCTGGTCGATGTGCTCCTCCGCCAGCAGCTCCTGATCCGCCGCATCGCCGCAGAAGACGATGGTGTGTTCCAGATGCTCGGAGAGCTGCTCCGCCCGCTTCTGGTTGCGCTCGATGAGCTTGACGCTGTAGCGCTTCTCTAGCTGGCGGGCGAGGCCGGCGCCGATATTGCCGCCGCCGACGATCATGATGCGCCGGTAGGGGCTCTCGAGGCGTTGCAGCTCCGACATCACGGCGCGGATATGGCCCGCCGCGGCCACGAAGAACACCTCGTCATCGGCTTCGATGATGGTGGTGCCCTGGGGGCGGATGGAGCGCCCCTGGCGGAAGATGGCGGCGACCCGGGTTTCGATGTTGGGCATGTGTTCTCGCAGAGTGGAGAGCGCATTGCCCACCAGGGGGCCGCCGTAATAGGCCTTGACCGCCACCAGGCCCACCTTGCCGTCGGCAAAATCCACCACCTGCAACGCCCCCGGATACTCGATCAGGCGACGCACGTAGTCAGTCACCAACTGCTCGGGGGCGATCAGGTGATCCACGGGGACGGATTCGGGCAGGAACAGGCGATCCCGCTCCACCAGATAGGCGGGAGACCGAATGCGCGCCACCTTGTTCGGGGTGTTGAACAGGGAGTAGGCGACCTGGCAGGCGACCATGTTGGTCTCGTCACTGTTGGTGACGGCGACCAGCATGTCGGCATCCTGGGCGCCGGCTTCGCGCAGCACCCTGGGATGGGCGCCGTGGCCGTTCACCACCCGCAGGTCGAATTTGTCCTGCAGTTCGCGCAGGCGCTCGCTATCGGTGTCGACGATGGTGATGTCGTTGTTCTCGCCGGCGAGATTCTCGGCCAGGGTGCCACCCACCTGACCTGCGCCCAGAATGATGATTTTCATAAGGCCATCTTACTCAAGGTTGTTGCTTCGTAATGAGGCGGCCCGTCACCGGGCCTGCCATCCGCCGGTTTGGCCTACAGCTTGATGAGCTTGGCATAGTAGAAGCCGTCCATCTCCGCCTCGCCGGGCAGGAACTGGAGACCCGGACAGGCCGGGGTGTCTTCTGCATGCAACGGCACCAGGCGGGCATCCGGGGTATCGGCCAGGAAGGCGCGGATCTGCTCTCGGTTCTCTTCCGGCAACACGGAGCAGGTGGCGTAGAGCAGGGTGCCGTCCTGCTTCAGCTTGCCCCAGAGGGCATCGAGAATGCGGCGTTGCAGCTCGGCCAGCTCGCGGATGTCCTGATCCCGGCGCAACCACTTGATGTCGGGGTGACGACGGATAACGCCGGTGGCGGAGCAGGGGGCATCCAGCAGGATGCGGTCGAACTGCCCCTGTGGCCACCACAGCTCCGGCGTGCTGGCATCACCGTGGATCACTTGGGCCTGAAGGCCGATGCGATCCAGGTTCTCCTGCACCCGCTTGAGGCGGTTGTCATCGGCGTCGACGGCAACCACGCCGGCAAGGGCCGGCTGGCGTTCCAGCAGGTGGGCGGTTTTGCCGCCGGGGGCGGCGCAGGCGTCCAGCACCCACTCGCCCGGCTGGGGATCGAGCAGGGCGGCGGCCTGCTGGGCGGCACCGTCCTGCACCGAGCAGTCACCCTGCTCGAAGCCGGGCAGCTTGGTCACGTCGCAGGGGTGCTCCAGCAGGATGCAATCTTCCCCTTCCACACCGGCCATGGCCGGGATGCCCGCCTCGCTCATGCGGGCCAGCATGGCCTCGCGGCTCTGGCGCTGGCTGTTGTTGCGGATCCACATGGGCGGGCGCTGGTTGTTGGCCTCCATGATGAACTCCCAGTCATCGGGATAGGCCTGACGCAGGCGCTTGGTGAGCCATTCGGGGTGGCCGAGGCGGACGCTGGGGACGCGGTCGATGCGCAGCAGGATCACTTCGGCGCTGCGCTGGAAGTTGCGCAGTACGCCGTTGATGAGGCCGCGCAGGGAAGAACCCTTGAGCAGCTTGACGGCGTTGACGGTCTCGGCCACGGCGGCGTGAGCCGGAATGCGGGTATAGATGAGCTGGTAGAGGCCGACCAGGATGAGGTAGTGGAAGATGCGGCTCTTGTTCTTGAGCGGCTTGTCCATCATCTCGCTGACCGCCGCATCGAGGCGGGGCAGCCAGCGCAGGGTGCCGTAGCAGAGTTCTTGCAGGAGGGCGCGATCGCGAGGGGCGACCTTCTCCTGGGCAGCAGGCAGAACGGCGGAGAGAGATTGACCCTGATCCAGCACCTGTTGAATGACGAGAGCAGCCTGTGCGCGTGTTTTCATAGCGTTACCTTAGATGCACAAGTCGGGGCCAGGGCCCCGCTTGTGTCAATTCAATCCAGATCAAATCAGTTGCGTGCCAGGTTCAAACCAGTCGCGGCGAGAGTTGAGCAGATCCGAAACGGACATGGCCTTCTTGCCGGGAGGTTGGAGGGTCAGCAGGCGCAGCACGCCCTGACCGGTGGCAACCTCGATCCCCTGTTTGTCGGCCTTGAGCAGGGTGCCGGCTGCCTGGCCGTGATCCTGTGCGACGACCTCGGCCTGCCACACCTTGACGGTCTGTCCGGCGACGTCGAACCAGCTGATGGGCCAGGGGTTGAAGGCACGGATGCAGCGCTCGATGGCAACGGCGTCCATCGACCAGTCGATGCGGGCCTCTTCCTTGGAGAGCTTCTCGGCGTAGTTGGCCAGCGCATCGTCCTGGGGCTCGGCGGCGGTGTCGCCGGCAGCCATGGCGTCCAGGGTATCGACCAGTGCCTGCGGGCCCAGACCGGCCAGCTTGTCATAGAGGCTGGCAGAGGTCTCATCACTGGCAATGGGGCAGGTTACCTTGCGGATCATGGCGCCGGTGTCCAGCCCCACGTCCATCTGCATGATGGTGACGCCGGTTTCGGCATCCCCCGCCCAGATGGAGCGTTGAATCGGGGCGGCACCGCGCCAGCGCGGCAGCAGGGATCCGTGCACGTTGATGCAACCCAGACGCGGCGTATCGAGCACCGCCTTGGGGAGGATGAGGCCATAAGCCACGACGACCATCAGATCGGCACCCAGAGCAGCAAGTTCGGCCTGCGCCGCTTCATTGCGCAGGGAGGCAGGTTGATAGACCGGCAGATCGTGGGCCAGCGCCAGCTCCTTGACCGGGCTGGCGGTGAGCTTCTGGCCGCGACCGGCGGGCTTGTCCGGCTGGGTATAAACGGCGACGACCTCGTGGCCGGAAGACAACAACGCCGCCAGATGACGGGCGGCGAAGTCGGGGGTACCGGCAAAAATCAGTTTCAGCTTGTTCAATGGAGCGGATCCTCAGAGGACTTTGCGATCTTCACGGGCCATCTTTTCCAGCTTCTGACGAATGCGCTGGCGCTTGAGCGGGGACAAGTAATCCACAAACAGCTTGCCGACCAGATGATCCATCTCATGTTGTATGCAGATGGCGAGCAGATCGTCCGCTTCCAGCTCGAAGGTGTTGCCGTGACGATCTTGCGCCCTGACCTTGACCCACTCGGCGCGCGGAACCAGAGCACGGTTGCCGGGCACGGAGAGGCAGCCCTCTTCGATGCCGGTGCTGCCGGACTGCTCCAGGATCTCTGGGTTGATCAACACCAGCTGTTCTTCGCGGTTCTCGGAGACATCGATGACGATGATGCGCTGATGAATGTCGACCTGGGTCGCGGCCAGGCCGATGCCTTCCTCCGCGTACATGGTTTCGAACATATCATCTACAATGTGTTGTAACTCGGGTGTAAAGGCTTCGACAGGGGCCGCGACTGTGCGCAGACGCTCATCGGGGAAACGCAATACATCTAGAATGGCCATAATTTTTTCTTTAGTTTCATATAAACGCAGTCAATATTGACGTAATTCTAGTCATTTACGCCGACAAAAAACAGCAACACTTTGCGTGCAGAAGTAACAGGGAGTGTTATGTATCTGAAGCAAATCGTCGTCGCCTGCCTGGCGACAGCCCTGGCCGGTGGCGCCATGGCACAGCAGTTGACGCTCAAATCCGGTTACCCCGAGACTTATGTGGTGCAAAAAGGGGACACCCTCTGGGATATCTCGGGCCAGTATCTGGCCGAACCCTGGCTCTGGCCACGCCTCTGGAACATCAATCCGCAGATCGCCAATCCCCACTGGATCTATCCCGGTGACGTGCTGCACCTGAGCTGGGTCAATGGTGAGCCTCGGCTCGGCAAAGCCAATCAGGGGGGCAAGCAGGTCATCCGTCTCTCACCCAAGAACCGCTATGAAAACAAGGCCAATCCCATACCGACCCTGCCTCTGAGCGAGATAGCGCCCTTCCTGCAGACCGACCACATTCTGGCCAACAGCCAGCAGAGCAAGGACCTGCCCTATGTGCTCGGCAACAATGACAAGCATGTCGGGATGCTGGAGGGCGACATTCTCTATGTGAAAGGAGCCCTGAACCCGGGCCAGAGTTATGGCCTCTATCGCCCGGGGGTGGCATACAAGGACAAGCATACCGGCGAGTCGCTCGGTCAGGAGGCAATTTTTGTCGGCACGGTGCGGGCAGAGGAGTACCTTGCCCACGACACCACCAAAGTGACGCTGACCCATAACCGGCGTGAGGTGTATCAGGGCGACAAGGTGATGCCGCTGCCGTCGCAGGAGAGCATCTCTGCCGTGTTCATGCCAAAGGCGGCACCTTCCATTTCCCCCGGCTATGTGATCGAGCTGCCGAGCAAGGTACATGGTGGGGGCAAGTTTGATGTGGTACTCATCAACAAGGGGGAGCGTGATCAGGTGGCCCCGGGCGATGTGCTCGAGATCCTGCGCCCGGGAGCCGAGATGGTGGACAAGAATGGCAAGGTGTCATACCGGGAATATTCATCCGTCTATGACAAGGCGTTCTATTCTGCCGGCAAGTCATCGCTGCCTGCCGAGGCTGTTGCCAGAGTCATGCTGTTCAAGGTCTACGACAAATTGAGTTACGGTCTTATCCTGCAGAGCCAGGATCTGGTCGGATCTGGTTATCAGGTCAGTAATTTCTGACGTGTCCTTGCCACTGGAGCGGTTGTCGCTATGGCTGACGCTGGATGCCGTTACAGGCATAGGCCCGGTCACCGCCGCTCGCCTGTTGGCTCATGTGGGTGGTGACATCACAACTCTGTTTGACTCAGACGATGGCGCCCTGCGAGCTCTTGGTCTGCAGAGTGTCCAGATTCAGCAGATGAGATGGCCTCTTCCTGTCGTGGAGCAGGGATTGAGCTGGGCCGCCGAGCCCGGCAATCACCTCCTCTGTCCCGATGACCCCGCATATCCTGCCCTGCTCAAAGAGATCCCCGGCGCCCCGCTCTTGCTTTACTGCCGCGGGAACGTCTCATCCCTCTCCCTGCCACAGTTGGCGATGGTGGGTACCCGCCACCCCACCTATGCCGGCAAAGACAATGCGACACGCTTGTGTGCCGAGTTGGTGGGCTGTGGTCTGGCGATCACCTCCGGCCTCGCGTTGGGCATCGATGGCGTCTGCCATCAGCAGGCGCTGGCATCGGGCGGAATCACCCTGGCGGTGCTGGGATCCGGTCTGGATTGTCTCTACCCCAAGCGTCATCAGGGGTTGGCGATGCAGATCCTCGAGCAGGAAGGTCTGCTTGTTTCCGAGTTGGCGCCCCAGCAAGGCCCCCTGGCTGAACACTTCCCTCGCCGCAACCGTATCATCAGTGGTCTGTCGCTGGGGACACTGGTGGTGGAAGCGGCAGAACAGAGTGGTTCGCTCATCACGGCCCGTTATGCGCTGGAGCAGGGCCGCGAGGTCTTTGCCGTTCCCGGCGCCCCGCAAAATGCACAGGCAGCAGGGTGCAACCGTCTGCTTCAACAGGGTGCCAAGCTGGTCTTGAATGCCGCCGATATCCTGGAAGAGTTTCCAAGGCTGGTCTTGCCCCCCGGACCCGCCAACGGTTCTTCCGAGGCGCAGCATAATAGCGAATTGCCTTATGCCGATTTGTTGGATAACGTAGATTATGAGACCACGAGCGTGGATACCGTTGCCGAACGGGCCCGGCTTCCTGTCGATGTCGTACTGGGCAGGTTGGTAGAGCTGGAGCTGGTTGGTGCAGTGATGGCGGTAGCCGGTGGATACGTCAGAGCGAGGAGGGCGAATCATGTTTGATGTATTGATGTACCTTTTCGAGACCTACATCCACAGCGATGCAGATGTGATGGTCGAGCAGGATGAACTCACCGACGAACTGAGCCGGGCCGGTTTCGACAAGGACGAGATCGAGAAAGCGCTCAACTGGCTGGAGCGACTGGCCAACCTGCACGACAGCGAGCGGGAAGTCTATGTCACCGCAAGCCAGCAGGGCTCTATGCGGATCTATGCGCCGCAGGAGCTGGTTCGCCTCAGTACTGAATGTCGCGGTTTTCTGCTGTTCCTGGAGCAGGCGCAAGTGCTGAATGCCGAAACCCGTGAAATCTGCATCGAACGGTTGCTCGAGCTGGACAAGCCGGACATCGAGCTGGACGATCTGAAGTGGGTCGTCATGATGGTGCTGTTCAATGTGCCAGGCAGTGAAAACGCCTACCAGCAGATGGAAGAGCTGGTGTTTGACGAGTCGGACGGCGTCATCCACTGACAGCCCGGTGCCGCGCTGGTAGAATTCAGGCCATCTGGATTTCAAGGCGCGGCCCATGTCAAAGATCGATCACCACCTCTTCTCTGCCCACGAACATGCCTTCGAGCGCGAGCCGTGTCCGCAGTGTGGTGCTGAACTGGTGATCCGCCAGGGCAAGCACGGTCCCTTCCTTGGTTGTTCAGCCTATCCCGCTTGCGATTACATTCGCTCCCTCACCCCCTCTGGCCGCGATATAGAGAAAGTGCTCGAGGGGTCGTCCTGTCCGGATTGTGGCCATCCACTTGCCATCAAGAAGGGTCGTTACGGTCTGTTTGTGGGATGTACCCAGTACCCGGCCTGTCAGCATATCGAGTCCCTTCAGGAGAGTGACGATACCCAAATCCTCTGCCCGGAGTGTGGCAAAGGTCATCTGGTGAGCCGCACGTCCCGTTATGGCAAACAGTTCTACTCGTGTGACGCCTATCCTCACTGCAAGTATGTGGTGAATGACAAGCCGGTTCCCATGCCCTGTCCCGAGTGTGGCTGGGGCATCATGATCGAAAAGAAGGTGCGGGGAAACCTGCGCTGGGTCTGCCCGCAAAAGAAATGCTCCCACCAGATTGAGCGGGTATAATCTCGCCGCCCATGATCAGGCAGGCGGATTGCTGGTCAGCGTGAGGTTGTGAGCCGATGCGCATCGCCCAAGTCGCCCTGATCATGATCGCCATCTCCAGCTCCCTGCGGTTGCTCGGTTCACTGATGCACGCAAGCGTCTGAGCCGAAATGCATGACTGAAGAGGAGCAGGGATATAGCCCATATCGCAGCAGTGATGGCCCCGATGCCGTCATGTCGGTTCAACATACAATCCAGTGATGAGAGGCGGCAGCGTGGCTGTCGCATGTGCTTATGCCAAATGAATTTGAACAAGCGGTTGCCGCCCTTCAAGGAGAAGGGGTTATCGCCTATGCCACCGAAGCCGTGTTTGGTCTGGGGTGTGATCCTGATTCCGAAGCCGCCGTGCAGCGGCTGCTGGCCATCAAGCAGCGGCCGGTGGAGAAGGGATTGATCCTGATCGCGGCAGATCTGGCGCAATTGCAGGACTACATCGACCTGAGCCAGCTCAGCGATGAGCAGCTTGCTCGCGTGCAGGCGAGCTGGCCTGGTCCCTTCACCTGGATCATGCCCGCTCGCGCGACGACGCCGTCCTGGTTGACCGGTCAGTTCGAGACCCTGGCGGTGCGGGTCACAGGCCACCCCCAGGTGCAAGGGCTTTGCCGGGCATTTGGCAAACCGCTGGTGTCCACCAGTGCCAATCTCACCGGTGAGGAACCCGCTCGCCGGGTGGCTGATATTGGCGATCTGCTGGCAAGCCAGCTGGCTTACATTCTGCCCGGCGAAGTCGGGGGGCAAGCCAACCCGTCCGAAATCAAGGACGCCCGCACCGGGGCCATCATTCGCCCATCCTGAGTTGGGCACGGCCCTGTTTCATGCAGGTTGTGTGATGAGGTCATGACAATACGAGAAGTGCAGGCAGTGCATGCATGATACCTGTCTGACAGGAGATAAAATGAGCAAACCGGATGTGGCCCAGGTAAAAGCCTTCCTGCTGCAATTGCAGGATGATATCTGCCGTGGCCTGGAGCAGGCCGATGGATGCGGGCGCTTTGTGGAAGATGCCTGGAGTCGCGAAGGTGGTGGTGGCGGTAGAACACGGGTGCTGCGTCAGGGGGCGGTGATCGAGCAAGGTGGGGTCAACTTCTCCCATGTCTATGGCGATGCCATGCCGGCATCCGCGACCGCACATCGTCCTGAACTGGCTGGCCGCAGGTTTGAGGCCATGGGGGTATCGCTGGTGATCCACCCGCATAATCCCTATGTACCGACCAGCCATGCGAATGTGCGGTTCTTCATCGCCGAGAAAGAGGGGGAGGAGCCGATCTGGTGGTTTGGTGGCGGCTTCGACCTGACGCCCTTCTATCCGTTCGAAGAGGACGTGAGGCATTGGCACCAGGTCTCCCATGAGCTCTGTCAGCCGTTCGGCACCGACATTTATCCCGAGTTCAAATCCTGGTGCGATCGTTACTTCTTCCTCAAGCATCGGGGCGAGACGCGCGGGGTGGGCGGTCTTTTCTTCGATGACCTGAACCGCTGGCCCTTTGCCGACTGCTTTGCCTTCATGCGTGCAGTGGGTGAGGGTTACCTGGCGGCCTACTTGCCGATTGTCGAGCGACGTAAGGAGCTTGCTTATGGGGAGCGGGAACGGGCATTCCAGCTTTATCGCCGTGGCCGCTACGTGGAGTTCAATCTGGTCTACGACCGCGGGACCCTGTTCGGACTGCAGACGGGGGGGCGCACCGAATCCATCCTGATGTCGATGCCGCCGCTGGCGCGCTGGGAGTACGACTGGCAGCCGGAGGCTGGCAGCCCGGAGGCATTGCTCTACAGCGACTACCTCAAACCGCGCGAGTGGTTGTGACCAGAGGGGCCATGATGGCCTCTTCTTATTGGCCGATATTCGGCTTGTTCCTTCATGAGAAAACCCGTTAAATCGGGATATTGCCCTCAAAAGGAACGCCTTGATGGATCGTTATCTGGTTTTTGGCCACCCCGTGCGCCACAGCAAATCTCCCTTCATTCATACCCTGTTTGCCAGGCAGACCCAGCAAGAGCTGGAGTATGGTCTGGCAGAACCGGCCGTCGATGAGTTTGCCAGCGCTCTGAACCACTTCTTCGCCGAAGGAGGGAAGGGGTGCAACGTGACCGTACCTTTCAAGGAGCAAGCCTTCGGGCTGGTGGAGCGGCTGAGCCCCAGGGCCAAGCGGGCGGGAGCGGTCAACACCATCAAACTGACTGATGATGGTGTGCTGCTGGGTGACAATACCGACGGCGCCGGGCTGGTCGCCGATCTCAAGGCTCACGGAGTGAACCTTGCCGGTAGCAGGATCCTGCTTCTGGGGGCCGGTGGCGCAGCTCGTGGCGCCCTGGCCCCTCTGCTGGCGGAAGCGCCGGGCGAGATCGTCGTGGTCAACCGTACCCATGCCAAGGCGGAACAGCTGGCTGTGGAGTTCAGGGATCTGGGCAGCATCACTGCTCAATCCTATGAACCGCTGGTGGGGCCGTTCGATCTCATCATCAATTCCACCTCAGCCAGTCTGCAAGGTGAGTTGCCACCTTTGGCTCCAACCCTCATCCACCCGGACATCGCGATCTACGACATGATGTATGGCGCAACGGATACAGCCTTCATCGGCTGGGCCAAGCAACATGGCGCGCGCCATACCATGGATGGATTGGGCATGTTGGTCGAACAGGCTGCGGAGGCTTTTACCGTATGGCGAGGGATCCGGCCCGGTACCAAGCAGGTATTGAGAGAGTTGCAGCGCAATCTGGGCGTCGTGTGAACCAGCTAGTGCGCTCTATTGGGCGGTCGGCAGATCTGATGTAGAGATTTTGCATCGCTGGATAAGGGCTCCCTCGTGATGCGGCACGGCACGTGTGATGTGAAACGGTCGTTCTGCGGTGGGTGTGTGGCAGAACAGGTGCCATTTTTATAAAACCATTGCGTAACAATAAGTTACTTTTACTTTGCCATCACTCGCAGAATTTTTTTGAGTTTTTTCTCAAAGCAGCGGAACTTCTGTAACGGACTGCTGACTAACTCGATAGTTGAGGAAGTGCTAGCTAGTCACCTTTATAACTCCCCGGTATTCGTACTGGGGATTTTTTTATCTGCATGAAAATTATGAATATTTTTTCTTTTTCCTACCCTTGAAACTAAATTACATAAATTACTTTCACTTTCTGCTGCTTTGCTGTACAGTTGTCGGCGTAGGGTACAGAGGTAAGATGTTCTATCTTTCAGACCTTTTATTTCACGTAATTGAATGTGGCTGAATAGCAGCCCCGATGAGTCATCGTCGGGGCGTTTTTTTATGAGTAACGTTTAGAGTAAATGCTTTAATTGTTGCCGTTCCTTGTTAGAATGAAGGCGTTTCTTGAGGAAAACCAATCGTCTTTGTTCTCGAGAACTCGCTTTTTCCCAAATTTTTGAACTCATTTCTTCAGGCCGGTTTGCAATGGCAAGACCGGCCTCATTTTTATCCCTATATTGCCTCACCGTGTAATTAAATTTCAGTTTCGTTTGTTACAGCCTTCAATTCTGATTTTTTACTCGATATCCATGAAAACGGTATCAGGCTGATGATTAGTTAATTCTTTTCGCGTCTAAACATGCTATCAGTATGATTTAAATATATTTTTTGAGGTTTTTCTTCAGAGGTGGCGAAGGCGGGGAGGGAGGGCTCGGAGATGGGGGGATCATGAAAGCCTTTCAATCAGCGGAGGTCCAACTCCGCCAATTGCAGCCAGGGAGAGGAGTCGTTTACTCCTCGTTCTGATTATCTTCGTCGTCTACCTGGGCGTTGTCTGCTTCGGACAGGTACCAGCCGCTCAGGGTCTGGGCCAGCTTCTCGACGCCGATATTGGTCAGAGAAGAGAATGCTTCAACCTGGATCTGCGGGCCCAGTTCTGCCACCGCCTGACGAACCTTGATCACCTGGTTGTTGCGGGGCCCCGGGCTTAACTTGTCCGCCTTGGTCAGCAACAGCATCACCGGCAGTTCACGGTGTGAACTCCATTCCAGCATGTTCATGTCGGTTTCCTTGAGCGGATGGCGGATGTCCATCAGGATCACCAGCCCTTTCAGGGACTCCCGTCGTTGCAGGTATTCAGCCAGTGACTTTTGCCACTTGAGCTTCATTTCCAGCGGAACCTGGGCATATCCATAGCCGGGCAAGTCGACCAGGCGTTTGCCCGGTTCCAGCTCAAATAGGTTGATCAGCTGAGTACGGCCAGGGGTCTTACTGGTACGTGCCAGGTTCTTGTGCTTGGTCAAGGTATTCAATGCAGACGATTTGCCAGCGTTGGAACGACCGGCAAACGCAATCTCGACACCCCCATCATTTGGCAGGTGGCGGATGTCGGGTGCGCTGGTCACAAAATGCACCTTATTGAAATTCAGAGTTTGTGTATCCAACGTAAATTCCCCATAGAGATAGAGGGTTATAGAGTTACTTTTTTGTGAAATAGTGTAAAATGGCGTCGCTTGAACGCGTTTATTTTAACATGCCTTCAGCGGCATGGGATCTGGAAGCCTAATAACGAGAAAGTTGGAACGCCATGAAGAACCTAGTCATTACACTTGCTCTGATGGTTGGCGTAACTGGGATGGCACAAGCCAAGGGCGATGCCGCTGCGGGACAAACCAAGGCTGCCGTCTGTGCGGCCTGTCATGGACCGGACGGCAACAGCCCAGTCGACATGTATCCCAAGATTGCTGGTCAGCACGCATCATATATCAAAAAACAATTAGTTGAACTGAAGGCTGCAGCTTCTGGCCAAACTGGTCGGATTGCGCCCGTCATGGGACCCATGGCGTTGCCGTTGTCCGAGCAGGATATGGACGATCTTGCCGCCTATTTCTCCAGCCAGAAGGTGACGCCGGTTGCCGTGCCCGATGATGTGGTTGCCGCAGGCAAGGCGCTTTATATGGGGGGAGACATGGAGCGAGGCCTGGCCGCCTGTACCGCCTGTCATGGCCCACGGGGTTCCGGCGTCGAGCAAGCGAAGTATCCCAGCCTGTCAGGGCAGCATCCCGCCTATATCAAGGCCCAGCTCACCGCTTTTCGTTCGGCGACCCGCGACAACGATCCCAATGGCATGATGCGGGATGTGGCCAAGAAGCTGACGGATCAGGACATCGAAGCGCTCTCCAAGTATGTGGCGGGGCTTCACTGATATAGCCTGTTAGTTATCTTGTTGAAAAGAAAAGGGAACCATTGTGTTCCCTGTTCTTTTTTGAGGTTGTAGCGATCGCCCGTAAACAGCCTGCTTTGCTGTAAGAGATCTTCTATATACGGGGCTGGTCGTGTCTGAAAGATTGCTCACGTATATTTTTTTATGTTTTATTTTTCAATGAATTAAGAAATAGAGCATCACTTTGTACCAGTTCGAAATGTGCTTTGGTTGATTGAGTCATCCGGCGAAGAAGTTACAGTAGGCAATCAGGATTGGCCGGAGAGAGGGTGCAAGACCCGTCTTCGGTTTGACAGGATGTCGGCTCGGAGCATGCGATGAGCAATAGATGCAAAAAGCCAGGATGGTGACCGCCAGGGATGAGCGGGGCTGCGGGAGGCAACCACCCCGATGGGAGGCAGGATGTCGCCGGTTTGGGTTAGACAAACAAACACACGCACACTCAGGACTGGTCAATAAGGATCAGGATGATCCAACGAAATGATGCGCCGTGGTTCGCCCAGGGATAAGACGATTGGCTACCAGGGAATGGAACTCGCATGATGGAAAAAGGCAGCTTCGGCTGCCTTTTTTCTATTGGGTCATTAACCCGCCAAGACATTCTGTGTCAAAATACTAGCAACATGCCCAGAGGATGCCGATCCTGCGGTGTTCAGCGACCCAACGTGGTCGAATTGGTGCGGGATCCCACTCTTGTTCCATATTTACTGTTCCCCGCTTCAGCATCCTCCCCGGACGACACGCTCCGGGGGTTTCCATTCAGTTATTTGTCGGAGTCATTCATGTCGGCCAAACAACCCAACCGCAAGCCTACCGGCAAGCGCAAAGAATCAGATGCCAGTGCTCAGGAAGGTCGTGAGCGCAAGCGCGCCGCCAAGCGCAAGGGCCTGAAGGCGGGCTCCCGCCAACAGGTCGAGCAGGCGGGCAAAAAGAGCGGCTCCAAGCAGGCCAAGGATCCACGCATCGGCTCTCGCAAGCCCATCGCGCTGATTGCCGACGAGAAGGGTAGCAAGCCGGTGGCGACCAAGCCTGCGAAAGAGAAGCGGGTGGTGATGACCCCCGAGCAGGAGCTGGCGTCCATCGAGAATGATGATCGCCTCAATGCCTTGCTGGATCGTCTGGATGCCGGTGAAACCCTGGAGGCCGCAGAGCAGGCATGGGTCGATCAGCGGGTTGACCGTTATCAGGAGCTGATGGACGAGCTCGGCATCATCGACAACGACGATGACGAAGATGGCGACATGGATTTTGATGATGCCGATTTTGATGAGCCGAGTCAGCCTGCCTCCGAAGAGGAGTTGTGGGAGCGTTTCTCTCAGGCGGACTACCAGCCTGAAGCCAAACCCGAGCCGAAGAAAAAGTGATGAGTGGATGGATGCTGGCCGCCCTGTTGGGTGGCCTGATTTTGCTGGGGCTGGCCGTCTATGCCGGCACCCTGATGGCGCGTCTCAAACGCCAGCAAGAGATGCAGCAGCACGCCATTACGGCCCGCAACGAGCGGATCCTGGAGAGTGTCAGGGTGATCGCCCACGCGGTACGAGACGGTCAGTGCGACTACTCAGAAGGCGCCATTCGGCTGACCAATCTGCTTGATGCCTTGCAAATAAAGGGGGGCCGCGCCTTTGCCACCGAGTTCCCGGGGCTCTACGGCCTCTATGAGAAGGTGAAGGAGATGCCGACCCATGAGGCGAGGCGGGCACTCAAGCGCAATGAAGTGATGAAGATGGATCTCGAACGCAGCGGCTACGAGGCCGAGCTGGAGGCGCAGATCCTTGAGGATGTCGCCAGACTGAAGGATTTTCAGTTAAGCCGGTGAGCCCATGACAAAGACAGAGGAAGCAAGCGTGCAAGCAGAACAGATTGTGTGGGATCAGGCCCTGATCGAAAAATACAACTACAGTGGTCCGCGTTATACCTCCTATCCCACTGCGCTGGAGTTCAACGAGGGGTTCGGCTATCCGGACTTTGTCCAGGCAGCGGGCCAGTATCCTGCGCGCAATCTGTCGCTCTACGTGCACATCCCCTTCTGTCACAAGCTCTGCTACTACTGCGGCTGCAACAAGGTCATTACCCGGCACCAGCACAAGGCAGATCAATACCTCGACTACCTCGAACAGGAGATCAAGGCCCAGGCCCCCCTGTTCAAGGAGAGACTGGTCACCCAGCTGCACTGGGGTGGCGGCACACCCACCTATCTGAGCGAACCCCAGACTCGTCGCCTGATGGCCATGTTGCGGGAGCACTTCCATTTCGCCGAGGAGGGGGAGATCAGCATCGAGGTGGATCCCCGCGAGATCGAATTGTCCATGCTGGATGTGCTGCGGGAGCTCGGTTTCAACCGCATCAGCCTTGGCGTTCAGGACTTCAACAAGGCGGTCCAGGTCGCGGTCAATCGGGAGCAGGACAACGACTTCATCCGCGCCATGCTGGTCCGTGCCCGCCAGCTGGGGTTCCGCTCCACCAATCTGGATCTCATCTACGGTCTGCCGCACCAGAACCGGGAGAGCTTCCATCACACCCTGGAAGAGGTGCTCAAGACCGACCCGGCCCGCCTCTCCATCTTCAACTATGCCCACTTGCCGAGCCGTTTTGCCGCCCAGCACAAGCTGAAAGAAGCGGACATGCCGGCGCCGCAGGAGAAGCTGGCCATGCTGCAGGACACCATTGCCTTCCTGACCGGCCAGGGTTATCAGTTCATCGGCATGGACCACTTTGCCAAGCCCGATGACGAGCTGGCCGTCGCCCAGCGCGAGGGCAAGCTGCATCGCAACTTCCAGGGCTATACCACCCAGGGGGATTGCGATCTGCTGGGGCTGGGGGTCTCTTCCATCAGCATGATGGGGGATGCCTATTCCCAGAACCAGAAGGATCTCAAAACCTACTATGCCCAGGTCGAGTCACTGGGCCATGCCCAGTGGAAGGGGTGCTCCCTCAATCGGGACGATCTGATCCGTCGTGAGGTGATCAAGCGCCTCATCTGCGATTTTTCCCTGAACTTCGCCGCTGTGGAGCAGGCCCACGGCCTGGTGTTCAAGGAGTATTTTGCCGAGGATCTCAAGCTGTTGGAGACCTTCATCGATGACGGCCTGGTGCGCATGACCGAAGAGGGGCTGGAGGTGGTCTCCACCGGTCAGCTGCTGATCCGCAACATCTGCATGTGCTTCGATGTCTACCTGCGCAACAAGGCGCGCCAGCAACAGTTCTCCCGGGTGATCTAGGCCGGGCAATGTCGTTGGACAATAAAAAAACCGCCTTTCGGCGGTTTTTTTATTGGGTTTTACCCCTGCTCAGCGTTGAGCCGCACGGGCACTCAGCTCGGCCTTCTCGGCTTCGCTCAGGAAGGCCAGGGTCAGGCCGTTCTGCTGGGCGGTGCGGATCTCGCTCACCGTCATGCCGGCAGCCGGGGCCGCCACCTCGTATTCGTGAGGCAGGTCGATCCCCTCCACCGCCGGATCGTCGGTATTGAGGCAGGCCAGCACGCCGGCTGCCAAGAACTGGCGGATCGGGTGATCGGCCAGACTCGCCACCGTGGTGGTCTGGAGGTTGGAGGTGAGGCAGGACTCGATGCCGATGCGGTGTTCGGCCAGATAGGCCATCAGGGCCGGATCCTGGATGGCCTTGACCCCGTGGCCGATGCGCTCGGCTCCCAGCTCGCGAATGGCCTGCCACATGCTCTCGGGGCCGGCGGCTTCACCGGCGTGCACGGTGACCCGCATGCCTGCATCCCGCACCCGGCGGAAGTGGTCGGTGAAGAGATCGCCCGGGAAGCCCAGTTCGTCGCCGGCCAGATCGATGGCGACCAGGCGATCGCGATGAGCCAGACAGGCATCCAGCTCCTGCTTGCACTGCTCGGTGCCGAAGGTACGGCTCATGATGCCGATGAGATTGGTCTTGATGCCAAAGTCACGGCTGCCTGCGGCCACGCCGTCGATGATGGCTTCGACCACGCCCTGCGGGTGCAGTTTGTGGGTCATCGCCATGTAGGCCGGGCTGAAGCGCAGTTCGGCATAGTCGATCCCGGCACGCAGCAGATCTTCCACGTTTTCGTAGGCGACCCGGCGGCAGGCATCGTAGTCGGCCAGCACGGCCACGCCCCAGTCCAGTTTCTTCAGGAAGGCCACCAGACTCGGCTCGTTCTCGACGATCTGCACGTGCGGGCGCAGGGCTTCCAGCTCATCGGCCGGCAGTCGGATGTTGTGCTGACGTCCCAGCTCGAGAATGGTCTGCGGGCGGATGTTGCCATCCAGATGGCGATGCAGGTCGGTCAGGGGGAGGGATCTGTCAATCATGGGGCACCTTCTGCGAGTCGGGTTGGAAAGCCTGCCATTCTAGGCGGGACGCCTGAAAAAGATACCCCGTTTGCAAGCAAACGGGGTGTGATTGGTCAGGCTTTCCCTCAAGGCGTGATGGGAATCGTTTTTCCCGCAGGCTCAGGGAATGTCGAGCTCCTTGAGCTTGCGGGTCAGGGTATTGCGGCCCCAGCCGAGCAGGCGGGCAGCCTCCTGCTTGTGACCGTGGGTGTGATCCAGTGCCGTCTCCAGCATGATCCGTTCGAACTGTGGCATGGCATCCGCGAGGATATCGGTCTCCCCCAGGGCCAGCTTGGCGGCCACCCAGTCCTGCAACTGCTGCTGCCAGCCACCGGTCAGGGCGGGCTGGCCCGGCTCGGCGGTGCTAGTGATGGGAGTCAGCAGCTCGGTGGGCAGATCGCCTACCAGCACCTCCTGGCCCGAGGCCATCACCGTCAGCCAGCGGCAGACGTTCTCCAGCTGGCGCACGTTGCCCGGCCAGGGCAGGCGGCTGATGTAGGTCTGGGTATCCGGGTGCAGGCTCTTGGCCTCCACGTTCAGCTCCTTGGCGGCTCGCAGCAGGAAGTGCTGGGCCAGCTGGGGGATGTCCTCCCGGCGCTCCTTGAGGGCCGGAATATGGATGCGGATGACGTTGAGGCGGTGGAACAGGTCTTCCCGAAACTCGCCGTCGGCGACCCGTTTCTCCAGATTCTGGTGGGTGGCGGCAATGATCCGCACATCCACCTGCACCGGTTGGTGGCCACCAACCCGGTAGAACTGCCCGTCCGCCAGAACCCGCAGCAACCGGGTCTGCACGTCCAGCGGCATGTCGCCTATTTCGTCGAGAAACAGGGTGCCACCATCGGCCTGTTCGAAGCGGCCGTGACGAATGTTGTTGGCGCCGGTGAAGGCTCCCTTCTCATGACCGAACAGCTCGGATTCGATGAGATCTTTCGGGATGGCCGCCATGTTGAGGGCGATGAAGTTCTTGTGGGCCCGGGGGCTGTGCTTGTGCAGGGCATGGGCAACCAGCTCCTTGCCGGTACCGCTTTGACCGTTGATGAGCACCGAGATGCTGGAGCGCGACAGCCGGCCGATGGCGCGGAACACCTCCTGCATGGCAGGGGCTTCGCCGATGATCTCCGGGGTGGTGGTGGCTTCCTGCTGGCGAGCCTTGCGCTTGGTCCGCTGCTCCTTGAGGTGGTTCTCGGCCCGGCGTACCAGGGTGACCGCTTCGTCGATGTCGAACGGCTTGGGCAGGTATTCGAAGGCACCTCGCTGGTAGGCGTTGACTGCGGAGTCGAGGTCCGAGTGGGCCGTCATGATGATGATGGGCAGATCGGCTTGGCGGCGATGGATCTGCTCCAGCAGGCTCAGGCCGTCGATGCCCGGCATGCGAATATCCGAGAGGATCACGTCCGGTGAGCGCATCTCCAGTGAACTCAGCAGGGCTTCGCCGTCGGCGAAACTTTCGCATTCGAAGCCTTCGCTGCCAAGGGTGCGCTCCAGAACCCACCGGATGGAGCTGTCGTCATCGACGATCCACACTTTTGCTGTCATGAGGTTCCCTTACTTGCGAAGTGGTAAATAAATGGTGAATTCGGTGTGGCCCGGCCAGCTGATGCAGTCGATGCGCCCCTTGTGCTGATCGATCAGGTTCTGGGCGATGGAGAGGCCCAGGCCCGTTCCCCCGTCCTTGCCGGTGATCATGGGATAGAAGAGGGTGTCGCGAATGGCGTCGGGAATGCCGGGGCCGTTGTCGATGATCTTGATTTCGGCCGCCAGGCGATAGCGCTGGCCATGGATGGTGATCTGGAAGGCGGTGCGCGTCTTGATGCGGATGAGGCCGTCCTGATCCCCAAGGGCCTCGGCGGCGTTGCGCACTATGTTCAGGAACGCCTGTTGCAGCTGGTCCGATTCCATCTCGAATTCGGGGATGCTGGGGTCGTAGTCCCGCTCGATGCGGATCTGCGGCGGCAGCTCCAGGTCCACCAGACGGCGCACCTGCTCCAGCACGGAGTGAACGTTGTGCATCTGGTGACGGCCGGGACGCTGGGGACCGAGCAACCTGTCGACCAGCACCCGCAGGCGATCGGCCTGCTCGATGATGATGCCGGTGTATTCACGCAAGGCCGGGTCGGGCAACTCCTTTTGCAGCAGTTGAGCCGCGCCGCGCAATCCCCCCAGGGGGTTCTTGATCTCGTGCGCCAGGCCGCGCACCAGCTCCTTGGCGGCCTGCTGCTGGGCGTGTTGCTGCAGCTCCTGGCTGATCTTCTTCTGCTGATCGATCTTGCGCAGTTCTACCACCATCAGTCGCTGTTCATGATCGGCCATGGGGCTGACGCTGATCTCCACCAGCCTGGGCTCCCCCTCCACCACCAGGGTGACTT
The DNA here is from genome assembly GCF_017939325.1 of Aeromonas sp. MaB10011B. Taxonomy (NCBI): domain Bacteria; kingdom Pseudomonadati; phylum Pseudomonadota; class Gammaproteobacteria; order Aeromonadales; family Aeromonadaceae; genus Aeromonas; species Aeromonas sp. MaB10011B. The sequence goes on from NZ_JAGKRK010000024.1 coordinate 39,205, forward strand.
CGCTGTCGGTGAAGCCCTGCCCCGAAATGAGGCACTGTTTGAAACGCTGTAGATCGAGAGAGATGTGTTCCAGCAGGTGGGGCAGTTCGATGCCGATCAGTCGTCGTTCGCTGAGGGAAAGCAGCTGCTCTGCCGCCGGGTTGACGAATTGAATGCAGAGACGTTCATCCATGAGAATGACGGCGGTCAGCAGGTTGTCCAAGAGTGTCTTGGCGTTGTCCGAGCGGGTTGGCACAGGTTTCTCCCTAAAACGGTGCTGTACACCTAGAATGCACCAATGTAGTGCATCAAGTTTACCCGCATCGGTGCGTCACATCACCCCTAATTGGCCTTGGGGGCGGCTCTGGGAGCCTGATTCACCGACGCCCTGTGCAGGTAAAAGGTGGTTGGCTTAGATTTAGCAAGGATCGTACCGTCTTTGGCGAGCAACTCGAGCCGTGCCTCATAGGCGCCTCTATCGAGGTTTTCCACCCGTATGGCCAGGCTGTTGTGAACCAGGGGCACCGCCTTGCCGTTCAGGATCAGGCGCACATCGTATTGCACCGGGACCTGGGGAGAGATCTCGCCCTGGAAGACGATGTTGCCGGTATTGTCGCGCAATGTACTGCCCGGTTCCGGAGAGATGAGGTCGATCTCCAGAGGGGCGGCTTCCAGGGCTTTCCTGGCATCGACACCGGTCAGGCTGTTGAAGTTGTCCACCTGGACCGAGTGGGGGGCTGTGCCGATGAGCGGCGAGACCCGCAGGTCCACCTCTTTTGCGCTCTTGCCGGGAGGGGGGGCATCGGTGTAGTGGGTCACCCCCTGGGGATCGACCCAGGAGTAGACGCGGGCGGCCTGTGCGGAACAGGAGGCCATCAGCAGGAGGCTCAGCAGCCAGGGTACAGTGTTCATCCATCTCTCCTTGACGGGGTTCACCTTAATCCTATCAGAGAAAAACCATGGGGTCGGGGTGTGAACAGCCGAGGGTGGTACGGCTCCGTGAACGGGATCATCTTTCTGCACGATCGTGCCCGTTTGGCGGTATTTCCGTTGCCAGAATGAAAAAAAACCCGCCAGATGGCGGGTTTGTCATGGGAAAGCGGATTAGACGGAGTAGTACAGCTCGAACTCCAGCGGGTGCGGAGTCATGCGCACGCGGTCAACATCCTGCTGTTTCAGTTCCAGGTAGGAGTTGATGAAGTCATCGCTGAACACGCCACCACGGGTCAGGAACTCACGGTCTGCATCCAGTGCGGACAGCGCTTCGTCCAGGGAACCGGCAACGGTCGGCACTTCAGCGGCTTCTTCCGGCGGCAGATCGTACAGGTTCTTGTCCATGGCATCGCCAGGATGGATCTTGTTGATGATGCCGTCCAGACCGGCCATCAGCTGGGCAGCGAAGGCCAGGTACGGGTTGGCAGCCGGATCCGGGAAGCGTACTTCGATGCGGCGGGCTTTCGGGCTCGGCACGACCGGGATACGGATGGAGGCAGAACGGTTGCGGGCGGAGTAGGCCAGCATGACCGGTGCTTCATAGCCCGGCACCAGACGCTTGTAGGAGTTGGTGGTTGGGTTGGCGAAGGCGTTGATGGCCTTGGCGTGCTTGATGATGCCGCCGATGTAGTGCAGTGCCATCTCGGACAGACCGCCGTACAGGTCGCCTGCGAACAGGTTGACGCCGTCTTTGGCCAGGGACTGGTGGCAGTGCATGCCGGAGCCGTTGTCACCGAACATGGGTTTCGGCATGAAGGTGACGGTCTTGTTGTAGGCGTGGGCCACGTTGTGGATCACGTACTTCAGGACCTGTACTTCGTCAGCCTTCAGGGTGAGGGTGTTGAAGCGGGTTGCGATCTCGTTCTGACCGGCGGTCGCCACTTCGTGGTGGTGAGCTTCGACGACCTGGCCCATCTCTTCCAGCACCAGGCACATGGCGGCACGGATGTCCTGGGAGGAGTCAACCGGGGCAACCGGGAAGTAACCACCCTTGACGAATGGACGGTGACCCTTGTTGCCGTGCTCGTAGTCGGTACCGGAGTTCCAGGCAGCTTCTTCGGATTCGATCTTCACGAAGCTGTGGCCCATGGTGTTGGAGAAGGTGATGTTGTCGAACATGAAGAATTCCGGCTCCGGCCCGAACAGCACGGTGTCAGCGATGCCGCTGGACTTCAGGAAATCTTCGGCACGCTTGGCGATGGAGCGCGGATCGCGGTCATAGCCTTGCATGGTGGCGGGTTCAAGCACGTCACAGACGATGTTCAGAGTGGTCTCTTCGGTGAACGGGTCCAGTTTGGCGGAAGCCGGGTCCGGCATCAGCACCATGTCAGACTCGTTGATGCCCTTCCAGCCGCCGATGGAGGAACCATCGAACATCTTGCCGTCTTCGAAGAAGTCTTCGTCAACCTGGTGGGAAGGGATGGATACGTGCTGCTCTTTACCCTTGGTGTCGGTAAAACGCAGATCAACAAACTTGACTTCGTGTTCCTGGATCAGGGCCAAAACGTTCTGGGCTGACATGCTAAGTAACCTCCGGTGTTAAAACTCTTTGGGTGAATGCGTCGTCACATTCACATAAGCCAGTATCGTGCCAAGTTTGTGACAGCTTGATTTCAGGGCACTTGCACCGTTTCAGGCTGTCGAGAAACCCGTTCTCATGCCGGTTGCTGCATTAAAGTGGTGCAACCTTGGATCGTTTTGGTGCACCGAGATGGTGCGCCAGCGTATCCAGGCCATCTAAGCAGCCTTTTGCTGCGGGGTCCATGATCCTGATCCTTTGTTGTGCGTGAATGTGTTGCAATTCTGCTAGGCAGATCACAAAGGCGAGAGTACAATTAGCGCCCAATTTTACCCGGTGATTTGAGGCGAGAATGTTAGAGAATTTACGCAATATTGCGATTATTGCGCACGTTGACCACGGCAAAACGACTCTGGTTGATAAGCTGCTGCAGCAATCCGGCACTCTGGATCGCACCAGCGAAGGTCAGGAACGGATCATGGACTCCAATGATCTGGAACGGGAACGTGGCATCACCATTCTCGCCAAGAACACTGCGATCCGCTGGAACGACTACCGCATCAACATCGTGGATACCCCGGGTCACGCCGACTTCGGTGGTGAAGTTGAGCGCGTACTCTCCATGGTTGACTCCGTGCTGCTGCTGGTCGACGCCGTTGACGGCCCGATGCCGCAGACCCGTTTCGTGACCCAGAAGGCGTTCGCCCAGGGTCTGAAGCCCATCGTGGTCATCAACAAGATCGACCGTCCGGGTGCTCGTCCTGACTGGGTAATGGATCAGGTCTTTGATCTGTTCGACAACTTGGGTGCCACCGATGAGCAACTGGACTTCAAGGTTGTTTACGCCTCTGCACTGAACGGTTGGGCCACCCTGGATCAGGACGTCCCATCCGAGAACATGGAACCTCTGTTCCAGGCCATCGTCGACAACGTGGAAGCCCCGAAGGGCGACGTTGACGGTGCCTTCCAGATGCAAATCTCCCAGCTGGACTACAACTCCTACGTGGGCGTCATCGGTATCGGCCGCATCACTCGTGGTCGCGTCAAGACCAACCAGCAGGTCACCATCGTCGGTGCCAACGGCAAACCGCGTACCGGCAAGGTCGGTCAGGTGCTGGGCTACCTGGGCCTGTCCCGTACCGAAGTGACCGACGCGCAAGCGGGCGACATCATCGCCATCACCGGTCTGGGCGAGCTGAAGATCTCCGACACCATCTGTGACAACAGTGCCGTCGAAGCCCTGCCGCCGCTCTCCGTTGACGAGCCGACCGTGAACATGACCTTCCAGGTCAACACCTCGCCGTTCGCCGGTAAAGAAGGCAAGTTCGTCACCTCCCGCAACATTCTGGAGCGTCTGAACCAGGAACTGGTCCACAACGTGGCCCTGCGCGTGGAAGAGACCGAAGATCCGGACAAGTTCCGCGTCTCCGGCCGTGGTGAACTGCACCTCTCCATCCTGATCGAAAACATGCGTCGCGAAGGTTACGAACTGGCGGTATCCCGTCCGGAAGTTATCCTGCGTACCGTGGATGGCGAACTGCAAGAACCGTTCGAAACCGTCACTGTGGACGTGGAAGAAGCGCATCAGGGTTCCGTGATGGAGCAGCTCGGCCTGCGTAAAGGCGAGATGACCAACATGACCCCGGATGGCAAGGGTCGCGTCCGTCTGGACTTCATCATCCCGAGCCGTGGCCTGATCGGCTTCCAGACCGAGTTCCTGACCATGACCTCTGGTACCGGTCTGCTGTACCACACCTTCGACCACTACGGTCCGCACAAGGGTGGCAGCATCGGTGAGCGTCAGAACGGCGTGCTGATCTCCAACGCCACCGGCAAGGCCCTGACCTTCGCCCTGTTCGGTCTGCAAGACCGTGGTCGTCTGTTCATCGGTCACGCGACCGAAGTGTACGAAGGCCAGGTGATCGGGATCCACTCCCGCTCCAACGACCTGACCGTCAACTGCCTGAAAGGCAAGCAGCTGACCAACATGCGTGCCTCCGGTACCGACGAAGCCCAGGTGCTGACTCCGCCGATCCGCATGACCCTGGAGCAGGCTCTCGAGTTCATCGACAACGATGAGCTGGTGGAGATCACCCCCAAGGCCATCCGTATCCGTAAAAAGCTGCTGACCGAACTGGATCGCAAGCGCGCCGGTCGTGCTTGATCGATAGCTGTTCATCGACAGACCAAAGAGAGGCCTTATGGCCTCTTTTTTTATGGGCTCGACATGAGGGCGCATGGGGCCTGAGCTCGATGGAGGCGCATCCGGCCGGTCTGCGGGTGGCCAAATGACCACCCTATCTGACACAATGTCTGCATGATCACGCTTACGAGAAACAAGATGCAGCAGCAGATCCGCGGCCGTCTGGCCCATGCACTCTCCTTCTTGCGCCACGATGGTGCCCACTTCGCCCAGTTTGTCTGGGGCCGCTTCCAGCAGGACAGATTGACGGTGACCGCCGGTTACCTGGCCTATGTCACCCTGCTCTCCCTGGTGCCCATGATCGCCGTGGTGTTCGGCATGATGTCGGCCTTTCCGGTGTTCCAGAGCCTGAAGCAGGCGATGGAGCAGTTCGTCTATCACAACTTCGTCCCCACCGCAGGGGAGATGCTCAAGGAGTACATCGACGGCTTCGTGGCCAACGCCACCAACACCACGGCCGTCGGTATCGGTGCCCTGATCGTGGTGGCCCTGATGCTCATCTCGGCCATCGACAAGAACCTCAACTACATCTGGCGGTCCACCCGAAGCCGGCCCTTGGCCCAGGCATTCGCCATGTACTGGATGATCCTGACCCTGGGCCCCGTGCTCATCGGTGCCAGCATCGCCATCTCCTCCTACATTCTCTCGCTCAGGTTGTTCGCGGCTGACAGCCTGTTCGGTATCGGCTATCTGCTGCTGCGCAGCCTGCCGTTCCTCTTCTCCGTGCTCACCTTCCTGCTGATCTATACCGTGGTGCCCAACTGCCGCGTGCGGCTGACCCACGCCTTCATCGGTGCCCTGGTGGCGGCCACCCTGTTCGAGCTGGCCAAGCGCGGCTTTGCCATCTACATCACCAACTTCCCCTCCTACCAGGCCATCTATGGCGCCCTGGCGACCATTCCCATCCTGTTCGTCTGGGTGTATCTGAGCTGGCTGGTGGTGTTGCTGGGGGCCGAGACCACCGCCTGCCTAGGGGAGTACGAGAAGCCCGGTGCAGAGGAGCTGGCCTGACGCCGGCCGGCCATCACACCGGATCCCGACACAAAGGCGTTGGCCCGGGCAGGGCATTTATTGGTAGCATCGACGACCGCTCATCCCGCAGGATGGGTGGTCGTGCTGTTTTGAGAGGAGAGGGATGTGATTGCACTGATTCAGCGGGTCAGCGAGGCCAGCGTAACGGTAGAGGGAGAGGTGACCGGGGCCATCGGCCAGGGGTTGCTGGTGCTGCTTGGGGTGGAGCAGGGGGATGACGAGGCCAAGGCGGACAAGCTGCTGCACAAGGTGAGCGGTTATCGCATCTTCTCGGACGAGAACGGCAAGATGAACCTCAACGTGAGCCAGGTGGGTGGCAGCCTGCTGGTGGTCTCCCAGTTCACCCTGGCGGCGGATACCGGCAAGGGGATGAGACCCAGCTTCTCCGGTGGCGCCCATCCCGCAGATGCCGAGCGACTCTATGAGTACTTCGTGGCCCGCGCCAGGGAGAGCGGCGTGCCGACCGAAACCGGCCGCTTCGCCGCCGACATGAAGGTCAGGCTGCTCAACGATGGCCCCGTCACCTTCTGGCTGCAGGTATAAGGGTGGCAGGCAGGGCAGGACTCAGCGGAGGGCAGGACGCGATGCCTGCACACTTCGCAGGTTCTTCACCCTGCCGGTGCTCGCCCGCCCTGGCCATGCTGACGGGTCGCGTGCAGGATGACGTTGCGGTAGCCGGGCACGTCGTGGACGTGGGTCGGGCCTATCCACTCCTCTGCCAGTCGCAGAGCCTGTGCCTGTTCGAGCCGGGTGCGGGGCAGCAGATTGATGATGAGGGTGCCGCTCAGGCGGCTGGCCAGCGCCTGATAGAGCGGAGCCTGGAACAGCAGCAGGGGGTTGCCGTCCTGGCTGAACAAATCCAGCAGCACCAGATCGTAGCTCTCCTGGCTCTGGTGCAGGAAATGCAGCGCATCGGCGTGATGCAGCCGAGGCGAGCCCCCTGACGAGGGGAGGAAGAACTGCTGGAACAGGGTGAGGATCTCGGCATCCAGATCCACGCAGTCGTGGTGGGCATCGGGCCAGCGTGCCGCCAGGTGACGGGTGAGATCCCCTCCGCCCAGCCCCAGCTCCAGGATCCGGCTTGCCTGCTTTGGCAACTGCTCCGCGATGCTCCGTTGATGAGGCAGACAGAGGCGGGCCGGCTGGTGGAGGCTCATGGCGGATTGCACCACGCCGTCCATTTCCAGCCAGCGATGACGGGCATTTTCAAGCACCGAAACGCGGCGTTCGGGTTTGGCACTGAGGTGCAATAAGTGATCGGCTTGGTACGCTTGCAGATTGAAGTCCATGAATTTGCACGGCAAGATGGCTTTCGACCAGTGTAACTCAAGGATGTTGTTATGTACCGGGTGGTCACCCCCCAAACGGCAGCCGAGCTGGATACCTACTACAGGCTGCGCCGGGAGAAATGGTTGCGTCAGTCCTTCCATCTGCCAGTCGGCGCACACTCAAGGATCGCTTTATGTACCGGGTAGTCACCCCAGAAACACCAGCGGAGCTGGATGCTTACTATCAGTTGCGCTGGGAACTACTGCGCAAACCCTTCAATCTGCCCCTTGGCTCCGAGCGTGACGAGTACGATACCGTCGCCATTCACCGGCTGATGCTCTCACCCGACGGAACGCCCATCGCCGTGGGTCGCCTCTTTGTGGGCGGCGATGAAGCCCAAATCCGCTTTATGGCGCTGCGACCCGAATTTCGCGGCCAGGGGCTGGGCGCCCGCATGGTGGAAGATCTCGAGCAGCTTGCCCGCGACGAGAAGGTAAAACGGCTGGTGATGAACGCCCGCCAGGAGGCGGTGGAGTTCTATCGCCGCTGCGGCTTCCTCGAGGTAGGGGAAGGCCCCGTCTCCTTCGGCCGCATCCCTCACCGCCAGATGATCAAGTCCCTGAGTCCCATGCAGACCATCCAGTACCGTCCGGAGTGGTGCCAGGATCTCACCACCCGCTGGTCGCGGGGCATTCCCATCAGCGAGAAGATGGGGGTGCACATCACCCACTACGATGGCCAGACCTTCCACCTCAAGGCCAACCTGGCGGCCAATCTCAACGTCCACGACACCATGTTCGCCGGCAGCATCTACAGCCAGTGCGTGCTGGCGGGTTGGGGTCTCATCTGGTTGCAGCTCAAGGAGGCAGGGCTGGGAGGAGATACCGTGCTGGCCGAGGGCAACATCAAGTATTACCGGCCGGTGAGCGAAGAGCCGGAGGCGCGGGTGGCCCGGGAGGGCATGCCCGCCGTGCTCGAGCCGCTGAGGGGCGGAGAATCCGCCAAGTTCAGCCTGCGGGTGCAGTTGTTCAGTGGCCGCAAGCTGGCGGTGGAGTTTGTCGGTCAGTACGTGGTGCTGCCCATCAAGCGCGGCGCACGCTGATCCCTGATGTTCACAGCAACAAGGCCTCTTCGCGAGGCCTTGTTCGTTATTGGGCGGCGGGTGGCCGTGGGCGCCAGAGCGGGCCGCTTCGTCCCTGGGCGGGGTAGCGCACACCCGCCTCCCAGCCACAGGCGTCCTGTCCCGTGGGGAAACTCCAGCCCAGGTCGGGCGCATTGAGGGGGCCGCGCCAGCGGGCGAGCAGCTCGGCGCAGCGCCCCTTGTTCAGGACCCCGAGGTCGAGCTGCCACTGGTCTGCGGCCAGGTCGACACCCCCTTGCAGTGCCAGCAGGTGGGTGATGGTGGAGGCGCCGCCTTGCTCGATCCGCACCTTGCCCTGCTCCGCCCTGGCATCCAGCCTGATCTGATAGAAGGGGGTGTCTCCGCGTTGCATCGCCTGCCACAGCGTCTGCGGTGTCAGATCGGGGGGGGTCTGCTCCCTGAACCAGTCATCCAGCAGGGGGTCGATGCCGACCTTGTCCCAGAAGGGATCCTTGCTCTCCAGGCTCAGGCTGCCCTGAAGGGTCCGGCGCCAGTTGGCCGTCTGCTCGCCGGGCTGCCCGTTGAGGTCGGCCTGCAGATCTGCCGCCAGATCCACCTTGCCCGCGAAGGAGACGGGGGAGTGCAGCAACTTGCCCCACTGCTCCAGATCCAGCTGCTTGCCCTGCAACTGCAGGCGGCTCTCCTGCCCGGGCGTCCTGCCCCACTGGCCGCTCAGGTTGAGGGAGCCCTCGTCGGGCAGGGAGGTGACGAGGGTGTTGAGCTGCCAGGAGCTGGGGGTCAGCTCGCCATCCAGGGTGCCGTTGCGGGCACTGAGACCGTCCCACACCAGCTCGAACCACTTGCTCTCGATGCGGGCACGTCCCAGCAGGGGGCCTGGCTGGTTGCCCCGCAGGGCGAGATCGTTCAGGTAGAGTTGCCAGCCGGTCAGGGAGAGGGGCAGGGTGTCGTCGAAAGAGAGTACCTTGAGCTTGTCGAAGGCCAGTTTGCGGATGTCGATCTGTTGCGGGCGCCAGCCCTGCCAATCCTGCCACCACCCCTGGGGCAAACTGATGTCCATGCCGCTCAGGGCCAGATCCTTCAGGACGAGCTTCTGCTGCTGGGTGTCGAGGGCCAGCTCGACGTTGAACTCCCCTTCGTATGCCTTGCCCCGCAGCTCGGCATCCAGCTGCCGGGGGGAGAAGGCGAGCTTGCCCTCGACGGCCTCAAGCTGGAACAGGCCGCGGCCCATGTCGCCCAGGGTGCCCGCCAGATAGCCGCTGGGCTGGCTGCCCGCCTGCCAGTCGAAGGCGGTGAGCTGGCCGTTGAAGTTGTTGAGGGAGAGCTCCTGATCGATGGCATTGATGCTCACCTGGGCAAGCTGACCCCTGTCCAGGGTGATGCGGCGCAGGGGGAACTCGCCAGGGGGGATGTCACCAAGCTCGAGTCGCATGGCGCGGGCCTTGAGATCGTGCAGTTGCAGGCTGCGCTCTGGCCAGTTCAGCACCATGCCGGTCTCGAGCAGGCCGTCGAACAGGTTGGTGGTCAGTCTGTCGGTGCTGAGCACCTGCCCCTCCAGCCGCCCCTTGAGGCTGAGACGGGCCAGGGTGAACATGGGGGTCTCCAGCTGGTTGATGCCCAGGGTGAGGTTGGCCTGGGGCTGGCGTCTCGGGTCGATCAGTTCCCAGTCACTCAGGGACGCACTGAGGCCGCGCAGGGTCAGGGCCTCGCTCTGCAGGCTCAGGTTGTCGATGGTGCTGTCGCTGATGGTGAGGGAGTGAACCGGCAGGCTTGGCAACTGGTTGGGGAGCGGCAGCTTGATGACGGGACGGATGAGGTCCAGGTGGGCGATGCGCACATCCCGGTTCAACCAGTCGATGTGCTCGATCTCCAGATAGAGTTTTTCCAGCTGTACCGCATCCCCATAGCGCACCTGTTCCGCCAGCAGGGTGTAGGGGTGCAGCGGATTGAACACCAGCCGGCCTATGGTGACGGGCACCCCGGTCTGCTGGCTGAGCCAGTTGGCGATGGGGCCTTTGGCGCGCTCGGCATCGAACAGGCCGAGACCGACCCAGACAAAGAGCAGCAGGAAGGCGAGGGTGTAGAGCAGGCCGCGCAGCCAGGAATTCATCAGTGCTTTCCTCCTGTTTCTGTTGCTTGGTCAGGCATTCGAGTAGTGATCCCGTAGACCGAGCCAGCATCGTATCAAGGGTTCGACATGGCTCGGGTGTTTATCCATCAGGCAAGGTGACCCTCTTCTGCATCTGCCTTGGTCAAGCATTGGAGTAGTGGTCCCGCAGGCCCAGCCAGCGGCGGATCAGGGGCTCGACATGAGCCGGGTGTTTGTCCATCAGGCAAGGTGACCCTCTTCTGCATCTGCCTTGGTCAAGCATTGGAGTAGTGGTCTCGCAGGCCCAGCCAGCGGCGGATCAGGGGCTCGACATGAGCCGGGTGTTTGTCCATCAGGAAGCGCGCCATCTTCTGCACCTGAGGGATGAGCGGCTGGTCGCGCACCAGATCGGCGATCTTGAGATCGGCCAGGCCGGTCTGGCGGGTACCGAGCAGCTCGCCTGGGCCACGCAGCTCCAGATCCCGCTGGGCGATGAGAAAGCCGTCGTTGGTCTCCCGCAGCACCCCGAGGCGGCTCTGGGCCGTCTTGGACAAGGGGGCATGATAGAGCAGCACGCAGTGGGAGGCCACCGAGCCACGCCCGACCCGGCCGCGGAGCTGGTGCAACTGGGCCAGCCCCAGTCGCTCCGGGTTCTCGATGATCATCAGGCTGGCGTTGGGCACGTCCACCCCCACCTCGATGACGGTGGTGGCGACCAGCAGTTGCAGTATGCCCGCCTTGAACTCCTCCATCACCCGCTGTTTCTCGACCGGTCGCATCCGGCCGTGCACCAGCCCGATGTGCAGGCCGGGCAGCAGGGTTTGCAGCTCGGCGGCAGTGTCTTCGGCGGCCTGGCACTCCAGCACCTCCGACTCCTCGATCAGGGTGCAGACCCAGTAGGCCTGCTTGCCCTCCTCGCAGGCGAGCCTCACCCGCTCGATCACATCCTGGCGGCGACTGTCTGGCAGGGCGACCGTGGTAATGGGAGTGCGGCCCGGCGGCAGCTCGTCGATGATGGAGGTGTCGAGGTCCGCATAGGCGGTCATCGCCAAGGTGCGGGGGATGGGGGTGGCGGTCATGATGAGCTGGTGGGGATGTACCCCTTCCCGCTCCCCTTTTTCTCGCAGGGCGAGGCGCTGATGCACGCCGAACCTGTGCTGTTCATCGATGATGACCAGGGCGAGGCGCTGGAATACCACCTGCTCCTGGAAGATGGCGTGGGTGCCCACCACCATCTTGACGCTGCCGTCCGCGATGGCGGCCAGCGCCTCTTCCCGCGCCTTGCCCTTCTGCTTGCCCGCCAGCCAGCCCACCTTGATGCCGAGTGGCTCCAGCCACTTGGCGAAGTTGATGGCGTGCTGTTCCGCCAGCAGTTCGGTCGGCGCCATCAACCCCACCTGGCAGCCGTTGCCGATGGCCTGCAGGGCGGCCAGCGCCGCCACCAGGGTCTTGCCTGAGCCCACGTCCCCCTGTACCAGTCGCATCATGGGGTGGCTCTGTTGCAGATCCCGGCCGATCTCCGCCACCACCCGGCTCTGGGCGCCGGTGGGGGTGAACGGCAGGGCGCCGAGCAGCTGTTCGACCAGCTTGGGTGCGGGTTTGAGGGCGCGGGCGAGCTGGTTCTGAGCCTGGGCGCGTACCTTCAAGACCGAGAGGTTGTGGGCCAGCAGCTCTTCCAGTACCAGCCGCTGCTGTGCCGGGTGCTGGCCGCTCTCGAGCAGGGCCAGCGCCACCGAGGGAGGCGGGCGGTGCAGCAGCTTCAGGGCCGCGGCCAGATCGATCTGCTGGGGATAGAGGCCGGCAGGCAGCAGCTCCTCGACCCCGTAGAGGTCGAGCTGGGCCAGGGCCTGATCCGTGAGGCTGCGCAGGGTGAGCTGGCGCAGCCCCTCTGTGGTGGGGTAGACGGGGGTGAGGGCCTCTTCGGTCTGGCCGGCCTGCTCCTCGCCGAGCAGCTTGTACTCGGGGTGGGCCATCTCCAGGCCGTACTTGCCGGGACGGGTCTCGCCGAAGCAGCGGATAAGGCGGCCCTGGGCCAGGCTGTTTTTCTGGGCAGCGGTGAAATTGAAGAAGCGCAGGGTCAGGCTGCCGGTGCCGTCGCTGATACGGCACACCAGCATGCGGCGGCGCCCCATCACCAGCTGGGTGTCCTGGATCTCGCCCTCGACGGCACCGTGCAGGCCGGGCGGCAGATCGCCGATGGGCCACACCTGGGTGCGGTCCTCGTAGCGCAGGGGGAGGTGGAACAGCAGATCCTGCACCGTGGCCAGCCCCAGCCGCTCGAGTTTCTCCAGCATCTTGCTGCCGACACCCTTGAGGCTGTCGAGAGAGATTTTATCCAATTTCATCAATTAGATGCCCGAAAACACTGTAAATATGTCCAGATGATAGGGGTTGTTGCGGCCTCGATGCAAGCCGCGTTGTGCCGTTCCGGGCTGGTGGGCAAGGGAGTGGGGGGAGGGTCATCCATGAAAAAGGCCTGCCGGAAACGGCAGGCCTTTTCACTGACGGGGCGCCCTGGCGGTCAGATGATGCGCTTGAGCAGGAGGTGAGCCTTGACCCTGTGGATCCGGGCCAGCAGCTTGCGCACCTGATCCGGGTAATCCTTGATCTGCTCTATCTGGTCGAAGTGACTGATGCGGCGGGTGTGGGCCAGGATGTTCTCCCGCTCCGCACTGAACTGCTCGCGCAGGTGATGGTGCTGGTCGTGTACCAGCAGGCCGTTCTCCAGATCCAGCGCCCAGGCTCGGGGATTGAGGTTGTTGCCGGTGAGCAGGGCCCACTCCTCATCCACGAAGATCCCCTTGAGGTGATAGGAGTTTTTCTCGCAGCACCAGAGCATGAGGTTGAGCCGGCCGTTGTCGATGTGGTGCTGGTTGCGCTCGGCAAACTTGCGCAAGTTGGTCTCGTAGAGATAGGGCAGACCGCCGATGGTGGAGAACTTCTCCTCCGGGGGGATGAAGAAGTCGTTGGCGGTCTTGTCGCCCACGACGATGGTCACCTTACAGCCGCGTTTGAGCAGCGCCTCCACGTCCTTGTTCAACTCCTTGGGGGGGTTGAAGTAGGGGGTGCAGATGAAGATCTCCCGCTCGGTGGCCCGCACCAGGTTGCGGATCATCCGGTTGAGCTGGTTGCCCCGCTTGCCCAGGCCCACCATGGGGGTCACGGCGATCTCCCGATCGTTGGGCTTGATGCTCTCGAAGCGGTACTGGCAGAGGCGCAGGCGCTGCTTGAAGCGGCGGATCGGTCCCTTGAGCTGCTTGGCGCCGGGGATGCCGGTGCGATCCAGCCGCTGGACGGCCTCGCTGCCGAGGAAGACGTCATCCACGTAGTTGACCATGCTGCGGGTCAGTGCCGGGCTGTGGATCTGGTGATAGCGATCGAAGCGGTAGCGCTCCTGCTGGTGCAGGTAGATGTCGTTGAGGCTGGCGCCGGAGTAAAGCAGGGTGTCGTCGAAGATGAAGCCCTTGAGGTGCAGCACCCCGAGCAGCTCGCGGCCCTTGACCGGCACGCCGTAGATCTCGATCTGGTGTTGGTGGCTGGCGGCCATGGCCTGGTACATCAGGTGGTTGCCCCCCTGCTTGCCCTTGCCGATCAGGCCGCGCTGGGCGCGGTGGAAGTCGACGAACACCTTGATGTCGAGAGAGGGATTGCGCTGCTTGGCGGCATAGAGGGCGGAGAGGATCTCCCGTCCCGCCTCGTCATCCTGCAGATAGAGCGCGATCAGATAGATGCGCTGGGTCGCATGGGCGATGAGCGACAGGATCCGGCTCTTGAAGTCTTTGGCGCTGCTGAGTATCTGGAACTGATCCGCGGCAACCGCGATCTGGGGTAAGCGGGTCAGCAACTGTCGATAATGTGCCGATGAATGCATAGAGAAGCCTGAAATCACGGGATGAAGCGTTCCACTCGGGGCGAAGAATAGGCAATTCTAGCAATCTGTGGCGATGGGCCCAAGCAAGAATCCGTAAAAAGTCGGTGCAATATCACATCGGGGCCGACGGATGCGGCCCCGATATGTTTCCGTCAGAGGATGGCGCTGGCCGTGGCCACGATGAGGAAGGCGATGGTGCCGAGCAGGGTCTCCATCACGGTCCAGGTCTTGAGGGTGGTCTTCTCGTCCATGTTGAGGAAGCGGCTGACCAGCCAGAAGCCGGAGTCATTGAAGTGGGAGAGCACGGTGGCGCCCCCGGCGATGGCGATGACGATGAAGGTCAGGTCCAGCTCGCTCAGGCCGGTGGTGGCGGCCACGGTCGGCGCCATCAGGGCGGCGGTAGTGGTCAGGGCCACGGTGGCGGAACCCTGGGCGACCCGCAGCGCGGCGGACACCAGGAAGGCTGCCAGGATCACCGGCATGCCGGTATCGGAGAGCACGTCGGCCAGGGCAGTGCCGATGCCGCTCGCCCGCAATACGCCGCCGAACATGCCGCCGGCACCGGTGACCAGGATGACGGCGCAGACCGGGGCCAGGGCGTCGTTGCAGAACTTCTCGAGCTGCACCTTGCCCTGGCTCTGGCGGAACATCCAGAGGGCGTACAGCACGGTGATGAGCAGGGCGACCGGGGTCTTGCCGACCATGCGCAGCACGTTGACCCAGTCCGCACCCTTGTCGATGACGCCCATGACGCTCAGGGTATTGAGGCCGGTATCCATGAAGATGAGCACCAGCGGCAGCAGCAGGATGGAGATCACCTGGCCGAAGCTCGGCGCCTTGTCGGAGAGCTGCTCGGCACTGGCAGTGAAGCTCGGGGGCAGGGGCAGCTCAAACTTCTTGCCGGACCAGAGCCCGAACAGGTAGGCACCCAGATACCAGGTGGGCAGCGCGACCAGCAGACCCACGACGGTGAGCAGACCGATGTTGGCACCCAGCAGCTCGCTGGCGGCCACCGGGCCCGGGTGGGGCGGCAGGAAGGCGTGCATCACCGCAAAGGCACCGGCGGAGGGCAGGGCATACTTGAGGACGGAGCCGCCGAACTGCTTCGCCACGCTGAAGATGATGGGCAGCATGACGATGAGGCCGGCGTCGAAGAAGATCGGGAAGCCGAACAGCAGGGAGGCCACACCCAGCGCGAAGGGGGCGCGGTGGGAGCCGAAGCGGTTGATCAGGGTATCGGCCAGTACCTTGGCGCCCCCCGTCATCTCCAGGATCCTGCCTATCATGGCGCCGAGGCCGACCAGCAGCGCGACCGAGGCCAGGGTGCCGCCGAAACCGGTCAGCATGGTGGGGATCACCTGGTCATAGGTGACCCCGGTGGCCAGGGCCGTCAGCATGCTGACCAGGGTCAATGCCACGAAGGCATGTACCTTGAATCGCATGATCAGCA
The DNA here is from genome assembly GCF_017939325.1 of Aeromonas sp. MaB10011B. Classification (NCBI taxonomy): domain Bacteria; kingdom Pseudomonadati; phylum Pseudomonadota; class Gammaproteobacteria; order Aeromonadales; family Aeromonadaceae; genus Aeromonas; species Aeromonas sp. MaB10011B. The sequence continues at coordinate 54,709 of NZ_JAGKRK010000024.1, forward strand.
CCAGCAACATGACAATGGCTCCGCCCGCTACCGAGAGCAGATAGGCGACATCGGGTGTGTTCATTGCTCCGTCCATAAAATTGTCCTCAAATGGTTCTAGTTGTTGTTCTGCACATTTCTGTGCTGCACTTCACATTGCGAAACGTTACCGGTAACATGTTACCGGTAACGTGGTAGCTTAGAACCCATCAGGCGAACGTTTTTTGAAAAGTGAGAGAGAGGTCAAATAATGGCGGGCAAGTGCATTATCGTGATGGGTGTGTGTGGCAGCGGCAAGTCCAGCATCGGCCTCAAGGTGGCCAATGCCCTGGGGGCCAAGTTCATCGACGGCGATGATCTGCACCCTCGCGCGAACATCCAGAAGATGGCGGCGGGCAACCCGCTCAACGACGAAGACAGGGCCCCCTGGCTGGAGCGGATCCGCGATGCGGCCTACAGCCTGGAGCGCAAGAACGAGCTCGGCGTCATCGTCTGCTCGGCCCTCAAGAAGCAGTACCGCGACCAGATCCGCGAGGGTAACGACTCGGTGAGTTTCCTGTTTCTGGATGGCAGCCAGTCCCTCATTCTCGAACGGATGCGGGCACGGCAGGGCCACTTCATGCGCGAAGCCATGGTACAAAGCCAGTTTGATACCCTGGAGCGACCGGATGGCGAGCCCGGCGTGTTTCGCATCGATATCGACGGGACCTTCGAACAGGTGGTCGACCGTGCCGTCACCGCGCTGACGCAGGCGCAATGAGCCATGTCGCGCGCCCGGCTGCGGCCGACCGCGCCCGTATATAGAGTTGGAGAGAAAGCTATGACCCATCCCGTGATCACCCAGGTGACCAACCGCATCCGCGAGCGCAGCACCGCCCGCCGTGCCCGCTTCCTGGCCCGCATCCAGCGCCAGGCCGATCAGGGCAAGACCCGCGCCTCCCTCTCCTGCGGCAACCTGGCCCACGCCGTGGCCGCCTCGAGCTGTGACGAGAAGGGGCGCATCCTCGACATGACCCGCGCCAACGTGGCCATCGTCACCGCCTACAACGACATGCTGAGTGCCCATCAGCCCTATCAGGGCTACCCGAACATCATCAAGGGCGCCCTGGCCGAGCTCGGCCACAGCGCCCAGGTCGCCGGCGGCGTGCCCGCCATGTGCGACGGCGTGACCCAGGGCCAGCCGGGGATGGACATGTCCCTCTTCTCCCGGGATCTCATCGCCCAGGCCACCGCGGTCTCCCTCTCCCACAACACCTTCGACGCCACCCTGCTGCTCGGCATCTGCGACAAGATTGCCCCGGGCCAGATCATGGGGGCGCTTTCCCACGCCCACCTGCCCACCGCCTTCGTGCCTGCCGGCCCCATGGCGAGCGGCATCAGCAACGACGAGAAGGTAAAGGTGCGCCAGCAGTACGCTGCCGGTGAAGTGGGCCGCGACGCCCTGCTCAAGATGGAGTGCGGCGCCTACCACGCGGCGGGCACCTGCACCTTCTACGGCACCGCCAACACCAACCAGCTGGTGTTCGAAGCCATGGGCCTGATGCTGCCGGGCTCCGCCTTCGTGCATCCGCACAGCGAGCTGCGCCACGCCCTCACCGAGGAAGCGGCCCGCCGCATCAGCGCCATGATCCCGGGCTCCCCGGCCTATCGCCCCCTGAGTGCGGTGATCGACGAGCGCGCTCTGGTCAACGGCCTGGTGGCCCTGCTTGCCTCCGGCGGCAGCACCAACCACAGCATCCACATGGTGGCGCTGGCCCGTGCCGCCGGGCTGGAGCTGACCTGGGACGACCTGAGCGATCTCTCCGACGTGGTGCCGCTCCTGGTGCGCATGTACCCGAACGGCCCGGCGGACGTCAACGCCTTCGAACAGGCGGGGGGCGTGCCTGGCCTGATGCGTCGTCTGGCCGAAGAGGGGCTGATCCACATGGATGCCACCCCGGTCTTCGGCGAGATGCAGGACTACCTCAGCCGTCCGGCACTGGTGGATGGCAAGCTGGTGTGGCAACCGGTGGGCGAGAGCGCGGATCCGAGCGTGCTCTCCCCCTCTGGCAGCGAGTTCCAGGCCACCGGCGGCACCAAGCTGCTGGCGGGCAATCTGGGCCGCGCCGTGGTCAAGGTTTCCGCCGTCGCGCCCGAGTATCGAGTCATCGAGGCCCCGGCCCGGGTCTTCTCCTCCCAGCATGCGGTGGAGGCGGCCTACAAGGCTGGTGAGTTGAACCAGGACGCCGTCATCGTGGTGCGCCACAACGGCCCGGCCGCCAACGGCATGCCGGAGCTGCACAAGCTGATGCCGGTGCTTGGCAACCTGCAGAAGGCGGGTCACAAGGTGGCCCTGGTCACCGACGGTCGCCTCTCCGGTGCCTCCGGCAAGATCCCGGCCGCCATCCACGTCACCCCGGAAGCACTGCACGGCGGGGCCATCGGCCTGCTTGCCGATGGCGACCTGCTGCGGGTGGATGCCGAGTCCGGCCGCCTCGACTGCCTGACCGATTTGAGCGGCCGTACCCAGGCCGAGATCGACCTCACCCTGGAACAAGAGGGGTGGGGCCGTGAACTGTTCAGCGTGATGCGTCGCGCGGTATCGAGCGCCGAGTGCGGCGCCACCATCTTTGACTAAGGAAGAGCTATGCAGAACTGGAAAGTGACCCCTGCCGAGGTGTTTGCCGCCTCCCCCCTGGTACCCGTGATGGTCATCAACGACCTGGAGCAGGCCCTGCCCATGGCCAAGGCCCTGCTGGATGGCGGCATCTCGGTGTTCGAGATCACCCTGCGCACCCCGGTGGCGCTGGACGCCATCGCCCTCATCGCCAAGGCGATGCCGGATGCCATGGTCGGTGCCGGTACCGTGCTCAACTGCGCGCAGTTTGATGCCGCCGTCGCTGCCGGTGCCCGCTTCGTCATCTCCCCGGGCATGACCCCGGCCCTGCTGGCCCACGCGGCCAAGAGCACGGCGCCGCTGATCCCGGGGGTGGCCACCCCGTCCGAGGTGATGCAGGCGCTGGAAGCGGGCTACGACCACCTCAAATTCTTCCCGGCCGAGGCGAACGGCGGCACCAAGGCACTCTCCGCCATCGCGGCGCCCCTGCCCCAGGTGAAATTCTGCCCCACCGGCGGCATCGGCCCGAAAAACGTGGCCGACTACCTGGCGCTGAAATGTGTGGCCACCGTCGGCGGCTCCTGGATGCTGCCGGCAGACGCCGTCAAGAGCGGCAACTGGGAGGAGGTGACCCGCCTCTCCCGGGAAGCGGTTGAATTGGTTAAACGCTAAGCAAATATCGTTTAGAAAAATTAAACAGGTCACCCCCGGGTGGCCTGCTGTTTTTCCGCCCCCGTAGGGGGTGGGCCGTTTGCTTCCGGCCTCGCCCTGGCTTAAGGTCGGGGGCCGCCCCTCTCCCCTGGAGCCTTCATGTCCTGTCTGCATCCATCCTACCCGCAAGGGCACTTCACCGCGCTGCACTGCCACCCCCATGCCCAATACTGCTATCTGCACGACGGGGGCGGCATCATCACGGGGCGAGGGGAGGGAGAACTGCTGGTGGCGGGCCAGATCTGCTTTATTCCGGCGGGGTGGGAGCACGAGTTTCGCGTGCTGCGCCGCTCCCGACTCTCCCTCCTCTATGTGCCGACGTCGGTCCGTACCGCCTTCGGCCCCTTGCAGGCCAGCCCACTGCTGGCGGGCCTCTTCGCCCGCCTGTCCGAGCTGGCCGAGGAGGAGGTGAAAGGGGCCTATCTGACGGTGCTTGGCCAGGAGCTGGAGCGCGCCGACCCGCTCGCGGCGCGCATTCCCCTCGCCGGGGCGCTGGACCCGCGCCTGCTGCGGGTGCTGGACAGGGTGTGCCAGGCACCCGCCATCCATCTGACGCTGACGGCGCTGGCGGCAGATTGCGGCGCCTCGGTGCGTACCCTCAACCGACTCTTCCTCCAGCAGCTGGGGTGCAGCTTTCGCCAGTGGCGGGAGCAGGTGGTGCTGGGACGGGCGCGCCAGTTGCAGCACCGGGGGCTCACGCTGGCCCAGATCGCCGATCGGCTCGGCTACGAGGATCCCGGCGCCTTGTCCCGCGCCCTCCAGCGCCTTGCCCGACGCGAACCGGCGGCCTGAGGGCCCGTCGTCTGCCTTCCTGCCCGCCATGGAGGTGTCTGCGGGTTGCCGGCAGTCAGCGCCGCGAGCCGATATCCGCATCCTCCTTGCTGCCTGCCAACAGACAGGTCACCTCGTCGGTGTGGCAGATCCGATCGCCGCGAAAGGTGAAGAGGCCGCTCACCTTGCAGACCAGGGTGCCGCCGTCCTGGCGGGTGGCCCGTACCACATGGGTCGAGTGTACCCGCTCCCCCTGCGCCAGGGTGGCGACAAACTCGATGCTCGCCCCGGCCAGATGGCGGCGCAGTGTGGCGATGTGCTGGTGAAACGCCGGGTAGTCGAGCCGCTCGCCGTTCACCTCCTGGCAGTAGTCGGGGGTGAACCAGGCGTCGAGCTCCGCCAGGGGGAAGGCGGGATCGCAGATGACGCGCTGCAGGCAGGCTTTCAATCGTTCGGTGTGGTGCATGGTCTGCTCCTGACAGGTTGGATGGAGGAGCCAGCATAGGCCAGGGGGCGGCGAGGGGAGAGGGGAGAAGGCGCCATCATGGCGGTCGAACGCGCCATGATGGCCGGGGATCAGCCGAGGCTTTCCCCCTCATAGAGGGAGAAGCCGATGTCCTTGCACCTGGTCGCCAGCGGCTGGCCGCCGAGGCGGGCTAGCAGCATGATGGCGGCTTCGCGACCTATGGTCTCGCGGGGGGTGACGATACTGGCGAGCTTGGGGGTCATGGCGTGGCCGATGTCGAGGGCGTTGCTGCCGGCAATGGCCACCTGCTGGGGCACCGGGATCCACCTGGCCTGGCATTGCAGCAGGGCCCCCACCGCCAGGTCGTCGTTGGTGCAGAACAGGCCGTCGAGGTCGGGGAAGCGCGCCATGGCCTGGGCCAGTAGCTCTCCCCCCAGGGTGAAGCTGGAGGATTGCTCCGTCAGCAGGTGCTGGCCGGTCAGACCGAAATCGGCCATCGCCTGGTAGTAGCCTTCCATTCGCAGCTGGGTGCGCACGTCGAGCCGGGCGCCGAGGTAGATCACCTTGCGCCGTCCCCGGCGCAGCATCTCTGTTACCATGGCCCGGGCGGCGGCCCGGTGATCCATGCCCACCACCATGTCGATGGGGGAGAGGGGCAGATCCATGGTCTCCACCACCGGGATGCCGGCGGTGGCGATCATCTTGCGGGTGCGCTCGGTGTGCTGGGTGTCCGAGAGGATGAGCCCGTCCACGTTGTAGGAGAGGAGGGAGGCGACCTGCTCCTCCTCCCGCTCCGGGCTGTAGCCGTAGTGGGCGAGCAGGGTCTGGTAGCCGGCGGGCCGGGTCACCGCCTCGATGCCGTGGATCACCGCTGAGAAGACCTGGTTGGAGAGGGAGGGGATCAGGATGCCGATCGCCTTGCTGGTGGCGTTCGACAGCATGTCCGGCGCCCGGTTCGGGATGTAGCCGAGCTCCTCCACCGCGGCGGCGATGCGCTCGCGGGTCCCTTCGGCCACGGCGGACGGGTCGCGCAGGTAGCGGCTGACGGTCATCTTGGTGACACCGGTCAGGTCGGCAATGTCCTGCAGGGTAGGGCGGCGCTTGCGGGTGTCGTTCATCTGGGGATCCGGCAAAAAATGTTACACGTAACATTACCGTTTTTGCACGGCAATGTCAGCATATGACGCCATCAACAGGGGCCAGGGGATGATCAAGGGCAGGTGTTTCGAGGGGGTCCACTTCGAGCAGCAGGAGGTGGAGGGGGAGCAGTTCCAGGGGTGCCGCTTCATCGGCTGTCACTTCTCCTGGCTCGATCTCGGGGAGAGCCGCTTCGTCGACTGCAGCTTCTATGACAGGGAACGGGAGCTGGGCTGCCTGTTTCAGGGCTGCGATCTGAGGGAGGCGAGCTTCCTGCGCTGCGATCTCACCCTGGCGGACTTCGGCCGCAGCCAGTGTCTTGGGCTGGAGATGCGCGACTGCCAGGCCATGGGGATCAACTTCGCCCATGCCAGCTTCGCCAACCGGATCACTGCCAAAAGCTACTTCTGCGAGGCCCACCTCACCGGCAACAACTTCAGCTACGCCAACTTCGAAAGCTGCCTGCTGGAGCGGTGCGAGCTTGCCGGAAACCGCTGGCAGGGGGCCAACCTGCTGGGCGCCTCCCTGGCGGGCTCGGATCTCAGCGGCTCCGAGTTCGGACAAATCGACTGGACCAGCTTCAACCTGCAAGGCTGCGATCTGCGCCAGTGCGATCTGCCCGGTCTGGATCTGCGCCGGGTCAACCTCGCCGGGGTGCAGATCAATGAAGATCAGCAGCAGGGGCTGCTGGAGCAGATCGGGCTGGTGGTCTTCCCCTGAGCGGGGTGGAAAAGAGGTAAGTTTTCATCATCGGGGCGGGCGGTGCCCCCCCTGGCAAGCAAAAGTCTGCGCGATGCAGACTTTTTGTCAGGTGAAGTGGTAAACGACGCGGTGTTGCTGTCTTTTGCTCCCTGCCCCCCTCGCGGGAGAAGGGCTGGGGATGAGGTAGCGGACTCCACTCGGGCACCGCCAAGGCGGGCTTAGCGTCTGGCCAGCCACTTGGTCGGGTTGATGGCCTCGCCCTGATAGCGGATCTCGAAGTAGAGGCCGGAGCGCTCCTGTCCGCCGCTGTCGCCGACCAGGGCCACGGGCTCACCCTGCTCCACCTTTTGTCCCACCTGGCGCAGCAGCGACTGGTTGTGGCCGTAGAGGCTCATGTAGCCCTTGCCGTGGTCGATGACCAGCAGCATGCCGAATCCGTCGAGCCAGTCGGCGTAGACCACCTGTCCCGGTGCCACCGCCTTGACCTGGGTCCCTTCGCTGGCGCCGATCAGGGTGCCCTTCCACTTCAGCTCGGCGGTACGTGGCGAGCCGTAGGAGATGAGGATGGGGCCCTGCACCGGCCAGCGCAGGTTGCCACCCGTGCTCAGACCGCCGTAGCCGTTGCTGCTTGCCTTGGCGCTGTTGCGGGCGGCCGCTTGCTGCTGCGCCACCTTGGCCTGCTGTTCGGCGACGCGTTGCTGCTGGGCCGCCAGCCGCTGCTGTTCGCCGACCTGGCGCTGCTGGGCCGCGATCCGCTGCTGCTCCTCAATGCGTTTCTGTTCGGCTGCCAGGCGCTGGGCCTCCAGACGGCGCTGGCGCTCCTGCTCGGCCTTGATCTTGGCAAGGCGCTCCCGCTCGGCCCGTTCGCGGCGTTCCTTTTCTTCCTGCTGACGACGCAGCTCTTCCAGCCGCGCCTTGAGCGCCTTCTCCGCCTTGACCAGCTTGTCGAGCTTCTGCTCGTCGGCCTGCACCGATTGCTGCAACTGGTTGCGCACCTTGGCACGGCTCTGCTGGCTGGCCAGCAGGCTCTGGTGATGTTCCTGCTGCTCGCCGAGCAGGGTCTGGAGGCGGTTCTCGGTCTCTCTGGTGGCCTGCTGGTTCTTGGCCAGCTTGTCACGGGTGGCGCGCAGGGCTTCAATGGCCTCGATGCGGGCCTTGTTGAGGTAGTCGAAGTAGTCGAGGGCGCGGCTCAGCTTGGCCGGATCCTGCTGGTTGAGCAGCAGTTTGAGGTAATCGTGGTTGCCCGCCTGGAAGGCGCTTTCCGCCTGCTTGGCCAGCAACTGTTTCTGATGTTTTGCTTGTTGCTCCAGTGCCAGCTTGTCCTGCTGCAGGGACGCCAGCTTCTGCTGGTTCTGCCGGAGTTGCTGTCTGGTCTGCTCGAGTTTGGCGGCGGCAGCCGAAATGGCCTGCTCGTCAGCCTTGAGCTGGGTGTTGAGCTTGGCAAGCTCCTGCTTGCTGAGCTTGAGGGTCTGTTGCTGTTCCTTGATCTGGGACTGCATGGCCCCCAACTGCTGGTTCGCAGCCTGGGCTGTGCCGGTACCGCCGATCAGGCAAAAAAACAGCGCGCCGGCCAACAGGCCGACGCGACTGGTTTTCTGTGAAATAATTTCGCATCCCCGCATGGGGCAGGATTATTTCAGAATCATCAGGGGCTTGCCAGTCATTTCCGGCGGCACCGGCAGACCCATCAGGGTCAGCATGGTGGGGGCCAGATCGGACAGTTTGCCACCTTCGGCGACCTCGGCTTTACGACCGAAGTAGATGAGGGGAACCGGCAGATTGGTGTGGGCGGTGTGGGCCTGACCAGTCTCTTCGTCCATCATCTTCTCGGCGTTGCCATGGTCGGCGGTGATGAGGCACTCGCCGCCCACTTCCGCCAGGGCGTCGGTGACGCGACCGATGCAGTGGTCGACCGCTTCACAGGCTTTGACGGCCGCATCGAACACGCCGGTGTGGCCGACCATGTCGCCGTTCGGGTAGTTGCAGATGATGACGTCGTACTTGCCGCTCTTGATGGCCGCAACCAGCTTGTCGGTCAGCTCTTCGGAGCTCATCTCCGGCTGCAGGTCATAGGTAGCCACTTTCGGGCTCGCTACGATTTCGCGATCTTCGCCAGTGAAGCAGGCCTCTTCGCCACCGTTGAAGAAGAAGGTGACGTGGGCGTACTTCTCGGTCTCGGAGATGCGCAGCTGGGTCTTGCCCTGCTTGGCCAGCCACTCACCCAGGGTATTGACCAGGGCGGTGGGCGGATAGGCGCAGGCGGTTTTGATGTCGGCCGCGTATTCGGTCAGCATCACGAAGTGCAGGGCCGGGGTGGCGGTGCGGGCGAAGCCGGTGAAGTCGGTATCGACGAAGGCGCGGGTGATTTCGCGGGCGCGGTCGGCGCGGAAGTTCATGAAGATCAGCGCATCGCCGTCGATCATCGGTACAGCGTCGCCGATGCGGGTGGCTTTGACGAACTCGTCGTTCTCGTCGCGGGCATAGGCGGCGGCCAGCGCGTCGGTGGCGTTGTCGGCGGTGAATTCGCCCTTGCCCTGGGTCATCAGGTCATAGGCCTGCTGCACGCGATCCCAGCGGTTGTCGCGGTCCATGGCGTAGTAACGACCGATCATGGAGGCGAAACGACCCTTGCCCAGTCGGGCAAACAGGGCGTCGAACAGCTCGATGGAGGACTGGGCACTGCGCGGCGGGACGTCGCGGCCATCCAGGAAGGCGTGGAAGTAGATCTGCTCGGCGCCACGCTTGGCGGCCATCTCGATCATGCCCATGATGTGCTCTTCGTGGCTGTGTACGCCACCCGGGGACATCAGACCCATGATGTGCACGGCCTTGCCCTTGGTCACGGCAGCGTCGACAGCCTTGGCCAGCTCGACGTTCTGGAAGAAGTCGCCGTCCTGGATGTCCTTGGAGATGCGGGTCAGCTCCTGATAGACGACGCGACCGGCACCGATGTTGGTGTGGCCCACTTCGGAGTTGCCCATCTGGCCGTCCGGCAGACCCACGTCCAGGCCGGAGCCGGAGATCAGGGTGCTGGTGTAGTCACGGGCCAGGCGATCCAGGTTGGGGGTCTTGGCAGCAGCAACGGCGTTGTACTCTTGCTTGGTGCTGTAGCCCCAACCGTCCATGATGACCAGAACCAGCGGTTTCTTAGCTGTTGACATAAGGCTATGTCCTCTCGGATAGGAATGAATTGCGGGAAGTGAAACTAGCGTAATATTACTACATCTGCCGAAATAGTCACCTGATAGCCAAGTCCCTCTCCAGCCTCGCTTTTTAACTGTTATCCCGCTGTTTTAGGCATGTTGCCGGCTTGTCTGCCTCGGCGGGTTTTCCTCTGTTTTCCCCCTCTTTTCGGCATGGCGCATCCTCTCGTTCGGCCCGGTTGGAGGAGGAAGAATCGGCAGCCATCCCTGATGGGAGCTTGCTCTCGCTTTGCCGCCAAGATGGCTGATCTTATGCAGGGCCCCATGTATACTCGGGCCCTTGTCTTGGTCCCTGGATAGTAGAAGATGCAAGAGTATTTGGATTTCGCGGCCCGCAATCCGCTGCTGACCGCAGCCTGGTTGGGCTTGGCAGGCACTCTGGTGTATACCACTGTGCGTGCTCGTTTTTCTCCGGTGAAGGCGGTCAACAACCACGCCGCTACCCTGCTTATCAACCGTGAAAATGCCACCGTCGTGGACATTCGCAGTCAGGATGAATTTGCCAAGGGCCATCTGGCCGGGGCCCATCACCTGCCGCTCGCCCAGATCCAGGCGAATAATCTGGGCCCGGTTGAAAAGCACAAGGATGCCCCCATCATAGTGGTGTGCGAGTCGGGGATGACCGCTGGTGGCGCGGGTCGCCAACTGAGCAAGGCCGGTTTCAAGCAGGTGTATGTGCTCAGCGGTGGCATGGCCCAATGGCGTGCAGACAATCTGCCGGTGACCAAAAAACGCTGATTTAAGGGCCTGCGCCCACTCATTATCTTAAAAAGGAATCAAACGAAATGGCTGACGAAATCAACAACCAGGAAGTGCAACCGGAATTCCACATCCAGCGTGTCTACACCAAGGATGTCTCCTTCGAAGCCCCGAATACCCCGCACATCTTCCAGAAAGAGTGGCAGCCGGACGTCAAGCTGGACATGGACACCAAGACCAATGTCCTGGCCGACAGCGTCTATGAAGTGGTGCTGACCCTGACTGTCACCTGCAAGCTGGAAACCGAGACCGCCTTCCTGTGCGAAGTGCAGCAAGCCGGCATCTTCACCATCGGCAACCTGCCTGAGCCGCAACTGGCCCACTGCCTGGCGGCCTTCTGCCCGAACATCCTGTTCCCGTATGCCCGCGAAGCGGTGTCCAACCTGGTGAGCAAGGGTTCCTTCCCGCAGCTGAACCTGGCACCGGTCAACTTCGACGCCCTGTTCGCCCAGCACATGGCGCAGGTACAGGCCCAGCAGGCGACTGCGGAAGCCTGATAATGGCCGACCAGATCGCAATCTCGGTCCTGGGGGCGGGGTCTTATGGCTCCGCCCTTGCCATTTCTCTGGCGCGCAATGGTCATCCGACCCTGCTGTGGGGTCACGACCCTGCCCATGTCGCCGAGCTGGAACAGGATCGCTGCAACAAGGCATTCTTGCCGGATGTCCCCTTCCCGGCCGATCTGCAACTGACGTCGGATCTGCAGGCGGCGGTGCAAGCCGCTCCCGTGCTGCTGCTGGTGGTGCCGAGCCATGTGTTCGGCCAGGTACTGGCCCGGGTCAAACCCTTCCTGCGCCCGGATACCCGGATCGCCTGGGCCACCAAGGGGCTGGAGCCGGACAGCGGCCGTCTGCTGCAAGAGGTGGCGCGGGAGGTGCTGGGGGATGCCATTCCACTGGCGGTCATCTCGGGCCCGACCTTCGCCCGCGAGCTGGCTGCCGGTCTGCCGACCGCCATCTCGGTGGCCTCGACCCACGACGACTTTGCCGACGATCTCTCCCACCTGCTGCACTGCGGCCGCTCGTTCCGGGTCTATACCAATCCGGACTTCATCGGTCTGCAGCTGGGCGGGGCGGTCAAGAACGTCATCGCCATCGGTGCCGGTCTCTCTGACGGACTCGGCTTTGGCGCCAACGCCAGAACCGCGCTCATCACTCGGGGTCTGGTGGAGATGCAGCGCCTCGGCGCCGCCCTCGGGGCCGATGCCAAGACCTTCATGGGGATGGCGGGGCTCGGGGATCTGGTGTTGACCTGTACCGACAACCAGTCGCGCAACCGCCGTTTCGGTCTGGCGCTGGGAGCGGGCAAGTCGGTTGACACCGCCATGGCCGAGATAGGCCAGGTGGTGGAAGGCTATCGCAACACCAAGGAGGTGCATCTGCTGGCGGCCCGCTGTGGCGTCGAGATGCCCATCTGCGAACAGATCTTCAAGGTGCTCTACGAGGGCAAGAACCCGAAAGAGGCGGCCATCGCCCTGCTGTCGCGAGACAAGAAGGACGAGTGATCTGCCAGCCGCAGAATGCAAAAGGCCCCGCCAGCTGGCGGGGCCTTTTCTTTGCCGCAAGGGGGCAAATCAGTAGTAGGAGTGGTCGCCGCGCTGGTGCTCGGTGGCATCCTTGACGCCGTTGAGCTCGCCCGGGAATTTCTCCAGCAACTGCTTCTCGATCCCCTCTTTCAGGGTGTAGTCGACCATGGAGCAACCGTTGCAACCGCCGCCAAACTGCAGGATGGCCAGTTTGTCGTCGGTCAGCTCGACCAGGGTGACCTTGCCGCCGTGACCGGCCAGCATGGGGTTCACCTCGGACATCAACACGTACTCGATGCGGTCGATCAGGGGGGCGTCATCGGCCACCTTGCGCATCTTGGCGTTGGGCGCCTTCAGGGTGAGCTGGGAGCCCATCTGATCGGTGACGAAGTCGATGGTGGCATCCACCAGGAAGGGGGCGCTCAGGGGATCGACCAGGCAGTCGAAGCCGCTGAAGGGCAGGTGCTGATCTTCCGGATCGACCGCGTCGGGTGGGCAATAGGATACGCCGCACTCGGCATTCTGGGTTCCCGGATTGACCACAAACACCCGGATGTTGGTGCCATCAGGCTGCTTCTCCAGCAACTTGCGGAAGTGGGCCTGGGCGGTGTCGGAAATGCTGATCATCACTATCCTCATAAACCTGAGTGTACGACTAGGGTATTCATGATAACTCGCTTGGCGGGGCTTGGGTAGCGTGCCGATGGCGAGCTTGTGAGCTTGGGCGTATCGGAATCATGCCGCCTCCAGTCTCGTCGGCCGGTTCCGCGCCAGGCTATGGGGGGTGTCTGAGGGTACGGCAGATGGCCCACACCTCCACCCTGGTGACGCCGTGCTCATGGAGCAACCGGGTGAGCTGACCTGCGGTGGCGCCCGTGGTGACCACATCGTCGAGCAGTGCCACATGCCGGTAGTGGTGAGGCGCCATCTCGAAGGCGTCGCGCAGGTTACGCCGCCGCTGGCCGGCACTGAGCCGGGTCTGCTGCGGGGTTGCCCTGACCCGGCGCAACAAGCGGCTGTCACAGGGAATGTCGGTGAGCTCGCTCAGGGCCCGGCCTATCTCCTCTGCCTGGTTGAAGCCGCGCCACCACTGGCGCCACCAGTGCAGGGGAACCGGAATGATGGCCTGTGGCGGGTCATCGAGATTAAGGTGGTCGGCCAGCACACGGGCGAGCAGCGGCGCGAGCAGGATCTGACCGGAATACTTCAGCCGGGGGATGAGTTGGGTATAAGGCGCCCGGTAGTCGCCGATCACCTGAAGCCGCTGCCAGGGGGGCGGACGGCGCTGGCAACGTCCGCACACCAGGCCGCTCTCTGCATATTGTTCCGGTAGCGGTGCCGCACACAGCCGGCACTGCCAGCCATCCTGGTGCAGGGCCTGCCGGCACCAGGAGCACAGCAGAGGCACCTCGTCACTGGGTTGGCGGCAGAGCAGGCACAGACCGAGCCAGTCGGCCCGGGGGCCGAGGATCGGACTTGCTTTGGCGAGCAGTCGCTTTAACATGCAGGCTCCAAGCAGATAAACAGGGATCTTGAGTCTAGATGAGCGTATCGGTTGAGCGGTTTGGCCAGGGCCCGGACCTGGTGTTGTTGCATGGTTGGGGCATGAACGGGGCCGTCTGGCACGGTATCGCCCAAGAACTGGCTACCCACTACCGCCTGCATCTGGTGGACCTGCCCGGCTTTGGCAACAGCCCCCTGCAAGAAGGGATAGACTACACCCTGCCCTGGCTGGCAGAGCAGGTGACGGCCATATTGCCTGAAAAATGCCATCTGCTCGGCTGGTCCCTCGGTGGTCTGGTGGCGAGCCAGCTGGCCCTGACCATGCCTGAGCGCCTCCACTCCCTCATCACGGTAGCCAGCTCCCCCTGCTTCATGGCCCGGGATGAATGGCCGGGCATAGCTCCCAAGGTGCTGGCGGGGTTCAACCAGATGCTGGCGGGGGACTTCATGCAGACCATAGAACGCTTCCTGGCGATCCAGGCCATGGGCAGCGAACATGCCAGGAACGACATTCGCCAGCTGCGCCACTGGCTGGCGGAGCGGCCAGCCCCCCGGCTTGCCGCCCTGGAGGCGGGTCTCGGCCTGTTGGCCGAGGTCGATCTGCGGGATCAACTGGTCGGCCTGGATCTGCCCTGGCTGCGCCTCTATGGCAGGCTGGATACCCTGGTGCCCAAGGCGGCCATTCCGCTGCTGGACGAGCGCTATCCCGGAAGCCGGAGCCGGGTACTGGACAAGGCCTCCCATGCCCCCTTCATTTCTCACCCCGAGCATTTCATCACCCTGCTGCGACAGTTCATTGGCTGAGATGTGAGCGACTGGCTTCAATAATGCCCCGGCTTGGTGGATAATTGGCCAACCCCATAGAGGAGTGTGCCAATGCGTATCGAATCAGCCATGACGGCGGGCGTGCAGGGATTCCAGCGGGCGGAGCAGTTGGCCGGCCAGGCTTCCAGCCAGATTGCCCGTCTCAATACCCCCGCCGGTGAGCGGGTGGAGCTGCCCGAGGAGCTGGTCAACCTCAAGGTGGCCGAGCAGCAAGCCGGCGCCTCCGCCAAGGTGATCCAGACCGCCAGCGACATGCTGGGCACCCTGATCGATATCCGGGTGTGACATGAACATCAACGTCAGTCTGCCGACCATCATTCCGAATCAACTGCAGCCGCAGACGGAATCGGCACAGACTGACAACCGCCGCGCAGAACTGGTGCCCCCCAGCCGCCAGAGCGAAGCGTCCAACGCCGAGTCCGGCGTCGGTTCCCAGAAAGAGAGATCCCGGGCCGCCCAGGCCAATCCCGCCACCCCATCCTCGTCCACGAAAGAGAACGGCCCCGTGATGGTGGCGCACCGTTTTGTCGAGGCAACGGGGGAGGAGGGGGAGCGTCGACAACGTCAGGAGGGTGAACAGCAGGAGCAGCAAAAGCAGCAGCGTCAGGTGGCTGCGCTGGTCGAGCGGGATCTCGAAGTCCGCAAGCACGAGCAGGCTCACCAGGCAGCCGGCGGCGAGCATGCGGGGAGCCCTACCTACCAGTTTTCCCGTGGGCCGGATGGCAAGCGTTATGCCACCGGGGGGGAGGTGGTCATCGACATGGGGACCATTCCCGGGGATCCCGCCGCGACCATCGCCAAGATGCAGCAGGTGCGTGCCGCTGCACTGGCTCCCGATGAACCATCGTCACAAGACATGAGTGTGGCCCGTGCCGCCTCTGGCAAGGAGGCACAGGCCCGCAAGGATCTGATGACCCTCAGGCAGGAAACCACAGGCCCGCTCGGTGCTTATATGGACAATCGAAACCAGGTGATTGCCAGGCACTATCAGCAAGCGGTGAGGCCAGCCTCCCCGCATAGCCTGAGTCAGGACGTTTGATCCCGCTCCGTGCAGGCATGAAAAAGCCCCTTTCGGGGCTTTTTTGCATTCTGGGGACTTATTTCTTCAGTTTCGACAGGGCAGCCGCGAAGGCGTTGCCCATGGCACCCTCGGTCGGAGCGCTCTGACGGGGCGCCTGTTTCGGTCGGGCGTTGCCGGTGTGACGCGGCTCGGCCGGTTTGCGTGCAGGCTGGTCGGCTTTTTCATCCAGACGCATGGTCAGACTGATGCGTTTGCGCGGTACGTCGACTTCCAGCACCTTGACCCGGACGATGTCGCCGGCCTTGACCACCTCGCGGGGATCCTTGACGAAGCGATCGGTGAGGGAAGAAATGTGCACCAGCCCGTCCTGATGGACGCCGATGTCGACGAAGGCACCGAAGTTGGTGACGTTGGTGACCACACCCTCCAGCACCATCTCGGGCACCAGATCGCTGATTTTTTCCACCCCTTCCTTGAAGGTGGCGGTCTTGAACTCGGGACGCGGGTCGCGGCCGGGCTTGTCCAGCTCGCCGATGATGTCCGTGACGGTAGGCACCCCGAACTGCTCGTCGGTGTAGTCGGTGGGCTTGAGGGTGCGCAGCAGGCTGCTGTTGCCGAGCAGGCTGTCCACGGTCTGCTCCAGCCTGGCGAGGATCCGCTCCACCACCGGGTAGGATTCCGGGTGCACCGCCGAGCCGTCCAGCGGGTTGCTGCCGCCCCGAATACGCAGGAAGCCGGCGCATTGCTCGAATGCCTTGGGCCCGAGTCGGCTTACTTTCAGCAGCTGCTGACGATGCTGGAAGGCGCCGTTCTCGTCGCGGTAGGCGACGATGTTCTGGGCCAGGGTCTGGGAGAGGCCGGAAACCCGGTTGAGGAGGGCGACCGAGGCGGTATTCACATCCACCCCCACCGCGTTCACGCAATCCTCGACCACCGCGTCGAGGCGGCGGGCCAGCTGGCTCTGGCCGACGTCGTGCTGGTACTGGCCCACACCGATGCTCTTGGGGTCGATCTTGACCAGCTCTGCCAGGGGATCCTGGAGACGGCGAGCGATGGAGACGGCGCCGCGAATGGAGACGTCGAGATCCGGGAATTCCTGGGAGGCGAGCTCGGAGGCGGAGTAGACCGATGCCCCCGCTTCACTGACCACGATTTTCTGCGCCTTGGCGGCCGGGTAGCGCTCGAACAGATCGCTCACCAGGCGGTCGGTTTCCCGGGATGCGGTGCCGTTGCCGATGCTGATGAGCTCGACCTTGTGCTTCTGGCACAGCTCGCTCAGGGTCTTGAGACTCTGGTCAACCTGGCGCTTGGGTTCGAACGGATAGATGGTCGCGCGATCGACCAGCTTGCCGGTGGCATCCACCACCGCCACCTTGACGCCGGTACGGATGCCGGGATCCAGCCCCATGGTGCAGCGCATGCCGGCCGGTGCCGCCATCAGCAGATCCTTGAGGTTCATGGCGAACACCTTGATCGCCTCCTCCTCTGCTGACTCGCGGATGCGGCCGATCAGTTCGGTTTCCATCTGCAAGGAGAGCTTGATCTTCCAGGTCCAGCTCACCACCCCCTGCAGCCACTTGTCGGCCGGGCGACTTTGCAGGTTGAGTCTGAGGTGATGGGCGATGATCCCTTCGCAGGGGCTGGTACCCTCATCCTCGCCGGTGACCAGCGCCAGGTTGAGGATCCCCTCGTTGCGGCCGCGCAACATGGCCAGCACCCGGTGGGAGGGGGCCTTGTGCAGGGGTTCGTCGTGTTCGAAGTAGTCCTTGAACTTGGCCCCTTCCTGCTCCTTGCCGGCCACCACGCGGGCGCGCAGGGTGGCGTTTTGCCACAGGTAGTCCCGCAGCTTCTCAAGGAGATCGGCCTGCTCGGCGAAGCGCTCCATCAGGATGTAACGGGCACCGTCGAGGGCGGCCTTGCCGTCGGTGATCCCCTGCTCGGCATTGAGGAAGCGAACCGCCTCCTGTTCGGGATCCTTCATGGGGTCACCCAGCAGCAAATCCGCCAGTGGCTCCAGCCCCGCCTCGATGGCCATCTGTCCCTTGGTGCGGCGCTTGGGCTTGTAGGGGAGGTAGAGGTCTTCCAGACGGGTCTTGCTGTCGGCGTCGTTCAGCTCGCGGGCCAGCTCGGGGGTCAGTTTGCCCTGCTCTTCGATGGAGCGCAGGATCACCTGGCGGCGATCCGCCAGTTCACGCAGGTAGCCGAGGCGGCTCTCCAGGGTACGCAGCTGGCTGTCGTCCAGACCGCCGGTCACCTCTTTGCGGTAACGGGCGATGAAGGGAACGGTCGCGCCTTCGTCCAGCAGGCGAACGGCTGCCTGCACCTGTTCCGGGCGGGCATTCAGCTCACCGGCGATCTGATGTTCTATTACGTGGCTTTGCATCGAGGGTCTCTTGGTCGGGTCCTGTCTAACTGGCCAGCGTGGGGTTATGTCGCCGAACAGGGGGTCTGTCCTGGCGATAGTTTAGATACCTGCCAGGCCACTGCCGCGCGGGCCGGTTCGCGCCGCAAGGCGCCGGGTGTGAGCACTATATGGGGTCGGGCAGCGGGATGCCACCCCGGCAGAAATGACGTTTCTCATACCCGGTGGGCGGACATGCTCGGTCTCTCCTGGCCTTGTCAGCCGATTTGGCAGTCAGGGTCGGTGCTGGCTTATTTGGGATAGCTGATCTCATTGATGTACCAGCAGGCGTCACCCACTGGCGTTTGCACCAAGGCTTCATCGCCCACCTCTTTCTTGAGCAGGGCGCGGGCCATGGGGGAGTCGATGGAGATGTAATCCTTGCGGCCGAAGATCTCGTCATAGCCGACAATGCGAAAGCGCTTGGTCTCACCCTCGTCGTTTTCCACCTCGACCCAGGCGCCGAAGAAGACCTTGCCCTCCTGGGAGGGGGAGTAGTCGACTATGGTCAGCTCTTCCAGGCACTTGCGCAGGTAGCGAACCCGGCGGTCGATCTCCCGCAGGCGTTTCTTGTTGTACTGGTAATCGGCATTCTCGCTGCGATCACCCAGGCTCGCCGCCCAGGCCACTTTTTTGGTGACATCGGGCCTCTCCTCCCGCCAGAGCATGTCGTGCTCCTGCCGGAGCCTGGTGTAGCCTTCACGGGTAATGAGTTTGGTTTTCATGGGGTTATCACTCCCTCGCCAATTGCATCCGGTTGCTCGGGATCTTAGTCATTGTCGCCGCGCTGTCGAGCAAAAAGCAGAGCTGGCCATCCATCCCTCCCGGCTCCGGGGCCGAATGAGGGCAATAACCGGTAACATATTTATGCTTTGTGGTTGCAGGGGGCGGCTCTAGTATGAGGGGAGACAGAAAAGAGAGGTGGCAATGAGTCAGCAATACAAGGTCCTGGTGGTGGACGACGATCTGAAACTGCGTTCCTTGTTGGAGCGCTACCTCACCGAGCAGGGGTTTGTAGTGCGAGGTGTCGCCAACGGGGAGCAGGCCGATCGCCTGCTGACGCGTGAAAACTTCAGCCTGATGGTGCTTGATCTGATGCTGCCGGGGGAAGACGGCCTCTCCATCTGCCGCTGCCTGCGCGAGGCCGGCAACCAGATCCCTGTCTTGATGCTCACCGCCAAGGGGGACGAAGTGGATCGCATCGTCGGTCTGGAGATGGGGGCCGACGATTATCTGCCCAAGCCGTTCAACCCCCGTGAGCTGCTGGCCCGGATCCGCGCCGTGCTGCGCCGCCATACCGTGGAGCTGCCCGGCGCCCCTTCCGCGGCGGAGAAGATGGTGAGTTTCGGGGCCTACCAGCTCAATCTGGCGACCCGTGAACTGAGTCGTGATGGCGAACCGGTTGCCCTGACCAGCGGGGAGTTCGCCGTGCTCAAGGTGCTGGTGAGTCATCCTCGCGAACCGCTCTCCCGTGACAAGCTGATGAACCTGGCCCGTGGTCGCGAGTACACGGCCACCGAGCGCAGCATCGATGTGCAGGTCTCCCGCCTGCGCCGCCTGCTGGAACAGGACCCGGCCCAGCCCCGCTATCTGCAGACCGTCTGGGGTCTGGGGTATGTGTTCGTACCGGACGGTGAGAACGCATGAAGAAAGTGGGCAGCATGTTCTCCCGCATGCTCTGGTTTCTGGCTGCCGTGCTGGTGGTCTATCAAGTCGTCTCCTACGTTACCTTCTACAACTACCTGCTGGCGCCGACCGTCAAGCAGATCAGCCACCTGCTGGCAAACCAGGTCAAACTCATCTTCCCGGTGGACAACAACCAGCTGGCGCTCAGTGAAGATGCCGAGGCGCTGGTCTATGTGACCACTGGCAGCGACATCTATACCCAGAGCGAGGCGGAGCAGCACGGGCTGAATGATTCCAAGCCCTACCCCTATCTGGAGCAGAGCATCAGCCGCGAACTGAAAGGGGATACCAGGGTCAGAGTTGAAATCCAGGATCACTACATCATCTGGATCCAGCCTCCCCAGGCCAGCCAGATGTGGGTGCGCATTCCCCTGACTGAAATTGAAGATGACGACATCGAACCGCTCATCCTCTATATGAGCGTCTTGCTGGTGGTGACCCTGTTTGCAGCCTGGCGTTTTGCCCGTCAGCTGGTGCGACCGCTGGAGGATCTGGAAGCGGGGACCGTGGCGGTGGCGCGCGGCAACTTTCCCGATGCCCTGGGGGAGCAGGGCTCGCGGGAGGTGCGCCGCCTGACCCGCACCTTCAACCACATGTCGAGCTCCATCAAGGGGCTGATCGAGGAGCGCAACCTGATGATGGCCGGGGTATCCCACGATTTGCGCACCCCTCTCACCCGCATTCGTCTCGCGACCGAGATGATGTCCTCGGGGGATGAGTACCTCAAGGAGAGCATCAATGCGGACATCGATGAGTCGAACGGTATCATTGATCAGTTCATCGACTACATTCGCCCGAACGAGGGGCTCGATGCCCGGCCCGTCGACCTGACCCAGCTCATTCACGATGCGTTGCTGATGCAGACCGATCAGGGACTGGAAGTGGAGCTGCTCCTGCCGGAGGAGGCGGTGCGTGTGGCCTGCCATCCCATCAGCATTCGCCGTATCCTCAACAATCTGTCGGGCAACTCCCTGCGCTATGGCGCGACCCGGTTGCAGGCCGAGCTCAGGGATGATGGCCACTGGGTGCGGCTGCGACTCTCCGACAATGGCCCGGGGATCGCAGAAGAGGACTACTCCCGGGTGCTCAAGCCCTTCACCCAGGGCAATGTGGCGCGCACCGGTGGCGGCAGCGGGCTGGGGCTAGCCATCGTTGCCAAGATAGTCTCCCAGCATCACGGCACCATCAGGTTGGGGCGCTCCGAACTGGGGGGCTTGCAGGTGGAGATCCGGCTACCCAAGAACCAGCCGCTGGAGTGGATGGATTGAAAGCAGGGCGTATCGAGAGATGCGCCCTTTTGTCTGTCAGGGGTGGGGGTCGCTCACCTTGC
Source organism: Aeromonas sp. MaB10011B (assembly GCF_017939325.1). Classification (NCBI taxonomy): domain Bacteria; kingdom Pseudomonadati; phylum Pseudomonadota; class Gammaproteobacteria; order Aeromonadales; family Aeromonadaceae; genus Aeromonas; species Aeromonas sp. MaB10011B. Next base: position 75,324 of record NZ_JAGKRK010000024.1, read on the forward strand.
GGTAGCGCTTGCCATATTTGAGTTGCTGGATAAGCAGGGCGGCGACGATGAGAGCCAACCCGATGGGGGTTGCCGGGTGAATGGTTTCGCCGATCAACAGGTTGAGCAGCACCAGAGAGGCAAACGGCGAGATGAAGATGAGGTTACTGATGGGGGCTGTGTTGGTGGCGTGGCGCAGGGCCATCAGCCAGAGCACGAAACCGAAGCCCATCTCGAACAGCCCCACATAGATGGCGCCAGCCCATCCCTGCCAGGCGGTCATGGCAAAGTCCGAGAGCAACCAGGTCGCCACGATGATGAAGGGCAGGCTGATGAGGAAGCCGAGCAGCAGGCTGACGACGGGATCCCCCTGATTGCGGGTGTTGAGGATCCAGTAACCGGCCCAGATCAGGGTCGACACCAGCGCCAGCGTGACGCCGAGGGGGCTGTCGAACTGCAGACCGAACACGTCCCCCCTGGTGGCGATCACCAGGGCGCCGAAATAGCCGAGCACGATGGCGACGCCATCGCGGCGGCGCAGCTTTTGACCGAGGAAGGGAACGGCCAGCAGGCTGAGGGTGATGGCCCAGGTGTAGTTGAGAGTCTGCGCCTGCTGGGCGGGCAGCAGATCATATGCCTTGAACAGCAGCAGGTAATAGAGGAAGGGGTTCAGGACCCCGAGAGCGAGGTAGTAGAGGGGGCGACTCTTGATGTAGTCGAGCAGTAGCGGCAGTTTGCCCTGACAGGCCACGATGCATCCCAGGGTCAGGGTCGAGGTGCTGGCGGCGACCAGCAGCAGCTGTACTGGTTCAAAGTAGGCGAGGGAGATCTTGAAGGCGCTGGCCACCGTGGACCAGAGGGCGACGGCACAGAGCCCGTACTGGTAGGCTTTCTTCTGATTCTTGAGCATGGGATGGGTTCCGCAAACAGGGGCGAGGGCGCAGTCTATCAGCCTGTTTGCAACATTGTCGTTACCGTCTCGCCGAGGGCGATGATTTGATCGCCTGGAGATCCATCCGCCACACAACATTGCGCACAATCTGTCCGCCTTCACTTGCGTGAGTGGAAAAAATCCGTATAATCCCCACCGCTTGCCCATGAGGCAGCCAGACGATATGTCTGCTTGCTGAGCTTCCCGTTTACGAGTTGCCAGCCATACAGTCCTCCCGATATGGGAGGAAACGTGAAAAATCACACCTCTGGCGGGAGTAGTCTCGGTCGGGCGGTGTTGATTTATGTTCTTTTATCTATTGGAGCTCTGTCAATGCAGAACCAAAGAATCCGTATCCGCCTGAAGGCTTTTGATCATCGCCTGATCGATCAATCCACTGCGGAAATCGTTGAAACTGCTAAGCGCACTGGCGCGCAGGTTCGCGGTCCTATCCCGCTGCCGACTCGCAAAGAGCGTTTCACCGTTCTGATCTCCCCGCACGTCAACAAAGACGCGCGTGATCAGTACGAGATCCGCACTCACAAGCGTCTGGTAGACATCGTTGAACCGACTGACAAGACCGTTGACGCTCTGATGCGTCTGGATCTGGCAGCTGGTGTAGACGTCCAGATCAGCCTGGGTTAATTACGGAAAGAGGTTGATAACAATGACAATCGGTCTTGTAGGTCGCAAAGTGGGTATGACTCGCATCTTCACTGAAGATGGCGTTTCTATCCCGGTGACTGTTATCGAAGTTGAAGCTAACCGTGTAACTCAGGTCAAATCTGTAGAAACCGACGGCTACAACGCTATTCAGGTTACCACTGGCGCCAAGAAAGCCAGCCGCGTAACCAAGCCGGAAGCTGGCCACTTCGCCAAAGCTGGTGTAGAAGCCGGTCGCGGTCTGTGGGAATTCCGCCTGAACAACGGTGAAACTTTCACTGTTGGTAGCGAGCTGAAAGTAGATCTTCTCGCTGACGTTAAGCTGGTAGACGTTACCGGCACATCCAAGGGTAAAGGTTTTGCCGGTACTGTTAAGCGCTGGAACTTCCGTACCCAGGATATGACCCACGGTAACTCCCTGTCCCACCGTGTACCTGGCTCCATCGGTCAAAACCAGACCCCGGGCCGTGTATTCAAGGGCAAGAAGATGGCTGGTCACATGGGTGCTGAGCGTGTAACGACTCAGAACCTGGAACTGGTTCGTGTTGACGCTGAACGCAACCTGCTGCTCATCAAAGGCGCAGTACCGGGTGCAACCAACGGCAACGTGATCGTCAAACCTGCCGTCAAAGCGTAACGTCTGAGGAGATAGTAATGGAATTGGTAATGAAAGACGCCAAGAGCGCTCTTGAAGTTTCCGAGACTACCTTCGGGCGCGAATTCAACGAAGCTCTGGTTCACCAGGTTGTCGTTGCATATGCCGCTGGTGCCCGTCAGGGTACTCGTGCGCAGCTGACTCGCTCTGAAGTGTCTGGTGGCGGCAAAAAGCCGTGGCGTCAGAAGGGTACTGGTCGTGCCCGTGCTGGCTCCATCCGTTCGCCCATCTGGCGTTCCGGTGGTGTGACCTTTGCTGCTAAGCCGCAAGATCACAGCCAGAAAGTAAACAAGAAGATGTACCGCGGCGCTATCCGTAGCATCCTGTCCGAGCTGGTACGTCAAGAGCGCCTGATCGTTGTTGAGAAGTTCGGCATCGAAGCGCCGAAGACCAAAGAACTGATCGCCAAGCTGAAAGAAATGGAACTGACTGACGTTCTGATCGTGACTGCTGAAGTCGATGAGAACCTGTTCCTGGCTGCTCGTAACCTGTACAAAGTTGACGTGCGTGACGTTGCCGGTATCGACCCGGTCAGCCTGATCGCTTTCGACAAGGTTCTGATGACTGCTGACGCAGTTAAGCAAATCGAGGAGATGCTGGCATGATCCGTGAAGAGCGTCTGCTGAAAGTTCTGAAGGCTCCGCACATCTCTGAAAAGAGCACCATGGTCGCAGAAAAGCAGAACACTATCGTGTTCAAAGTTGCTGTTGATGCCACCAAGGCGGAAGTCAAAGCTGCAGTTGCGAAACTGTTCGAGGTCGAAGTTGAGACCGTCCGTACCCTGAACATGAAGGGTAAGACCAAGCGCGCAGGTGCACGCGTAGGCCGTCGTTCCGATTGGAAAAAGGCTTATGTGACCCTGAAAGCTGGTCAGGACATCGACTTCATGGGCGCAGCCGAGTAAGAGGAGTTCTGAAAAATGGCAATCGTTAAGTGCAAGCCTACTTCTCCGGGCCGCCGCCACGTCGTCAAGATCGTCAACCAAGAGCTGTACAAGGGCAAGCCCTTCGCCGCTCTGCTGGACAGCAAAAGCAAGTCCGGTGGCCGTAACAACAACGGTCGTATCACCACTCGTCATATCGGTGGTGGTCACAAGCAACACTACCGTCTGATCGACTTCAAGCGCGACAAAGACGGCATTCCGGCCAAAGTTGAGCGTCTGGAATACGATCCCAACCGTACCGCAAACATCGCCCTGGTGCTGTATGCAGACGGTGAGCGTCGTTACATCCTGGCTCCGAAAGGCCTGAAAGCTGGTGATGCAATCGCCTCTGGTGCTGATGCTGCCATCAAGGTAGGTAACACCCTGCCGATGCGCAACATCCCGGTCGGTTCTACCGTTCACGCCGTTGAGATGAAACCTGGTAAAGGTGCCCAGCTGGCTCGTTCCGCTGGTACTTTCATCCAGATCCTGGCTCGTGAAGGTAACTATGTAACTCTGCGTCTGCGTTCCGGCGAAGTACGTAAAGTTCTGGCCGAGTGCCGCGCTACCATCGGTGAAGTGGGTAACTCCGAGCACATGCTGCGTCAACTGGGTAAAGCCGGTGCTAACCGCTGGCGTGGTATTCGTCCGACCGTTCGCGGTATGGCGATGAACCCGGTTGATCACCCGCACGGTGGTGGTGAGGGTCGTAACAAGGGCATGCAGCCTGTGTCCCCATGGGGCCAGAAGGCTAAGGGCTTCAAGACCCGTAAGAACAAGCGTACCGACAAGTACATCGTACGTCGTCGTAACAAGTAATTGTTAACATAGAGGAATCACCATGCCACGTTCTCTCAAGAAGGGTCCATTTATCGACCTGCACTTGCTGAAGAAGGTAGAGAAAGCGGTGGAAAGCGGGGATAAAAAGCCGGTTAAGACCTGGTCCCGTCGTTCAATGATCATCCCGAACATGATCGGTTTGACCATCGCTGTCCATAATGGTCGTCAGCACGTTCCGGTTTTCGTTACCGAAGAAATGATCGGTCACAAACTGGGTGAATTCGCACCGACTCGTACTTATCGCGGCCATGCTGCTGATAAGAAGGCTAAGAAGCGCTAAGGGATAAATGATGGAAGCTATCGCTAAACACCGTTATGCCCGTACTTCTGCCCAGAAAGCTCGTCTGGTAGCCGATCAAGTACGTGGTCTGTCCGTAGACAAGGCTCTGAACATCCTGACCTTCAGCCCGAAAAAGGCTGCTGTTCTGGTGAAGAAAGTGCTGGAATCTGCCATTGCCAACGCTGAGCACAACGAAGGTGCCGATATCGACACCCTGCGTGTTGCCACCATCATGGTAGACGAAGGTCCCTCCATGAAGCGCATCCGCCCGCGTGCCAAAGGTCGCGCGGATCGTATCCTCAAGCGTACCGCTCACATCACTGTAGTGGTATCCGACGCTAAGGCTGGGAGATAAGCAATGGGTCAGAAAGTACATCCTAATGGCATTCGCCTGGGTATTACCAAGCCTTGGAATTCTACCTGGTTCGCGAACACCAAAGACTTCGCTGACAACCTGTACAGCGATTTCCAAGTACGCCAGTTCCTGACCAAGGAGCTGAAAAACGCTTCCTTGTCCAAGATCACTATCGAGCGTCCGGCCAAGAGCATCCGTGTGACCATTCACACCGCTCGTCCGGGTGTCGTGATCGGCAAGAAAGGCGAAGACGTTGAAAAACTGCGCAAAGCTGTAGCCGCGATCGCTGGCGTGCCTGCTCAGATCAACATTTCCGAAGTCCGCAAGCCGGAGCTGGATGGCAAACTGGTTGCCGACAGCATCACTTCCCAGCTGGAGCGTCGCGTAATGTTCCGTCGTGCTATGAAGCGCGCCGTACAGAACGCCATGCGCCTGGGTGCCAAGGGCATCAAAGTGGAAGTTTCCGGTCGTCTGGGCGGCGCTGAAATCGCGCGTACCGAATGGTACCGTGAAGGTCGTGTGCCCCTGCACACCCTGCGTGCCGACATCGACTACGCAACTTCTGAAGCCCACACCACTTACGGTGTGATCGGCGTCAAAGTTTGGATCTTCAAGGGCGAAGTTCTGGGCGGTCTGGCTGCAGTCAATGCTGCCGCTGCTCAAGAGCAAGCTCCTGCAAAGCCCAAGCGTGACAACAAGCGCCGCGCTGCTAAGTAAGGAGATTCGGTAAATGTTGCAACCTAAGCGTACTAAATTCCGCAAGACCCACAAGGGTCGTAACCGCGGTCTGGCCAATGCCGGTAACGAAGTATCCTTCGGTACT
>NZ_JAGKRK010000025.1:0-14659 GCF_017939325.1 Aeromonas sp. MaB10011B
GGCGAATCGAGCTGGAAAATGGCGGCAAAGTGGCGGCAGCGCTCACCAGTGACACCCAATAACCCCCATCCATCCACAAGCAAACCCGCGAAAACACGGCAACCCATTGATTCACAGCGGCTTGCGATGGTTTCAAAATCCGCCGTTGCAATACGTGTCGGTTCGAGTCCGACCCCGGCACCATCAACTAATTCAATGACTTAAGGCCACCCAAGCGGGTGGCCTTAAGTTTTTCTGGCTTTCCTACATGGCGATGTGTCCACATCGTGTCCACCAAAGCTCATCTGAACGGTCTATTCTCCTGGCCAACATTCTCTGTTCAGTTGGAACCCACTTCTCATTTCTTCCATAAAATAGTTTTCAATGAGTCTTGAAGTGGAGCGCAAGCAGTCCAATATCTAGTATTGCCGTTCCTACCCACGGCAAACGATGAGTTAGGCGTCCCTCATATCAAGGAAATTTGATATGTCGCGACGCAGAAAAGAAAGTACTAAAGACAAACAACCCACGAACCGTAAAGGCAAACATGAAGCAGTGCCTGCCAATGACGGACTCACTAAGAGCTTTTTGAAAGGCGCAGCTTTTCAATGTGGTCGTGAGCTCCTACGTCTGGCATGGAATTGTATCTTTGGTGCCTGAAGGTCAGAGATGTTGCTGTGACTCCCTGGCAGGATTCACGGTCGAGGAGGTTTTTAGCGCCTAGAGCAAACTGATTGTTTGATTTCAACTGACTTCAAGAAGAATGCATAGTTTTCTTAAAAGGGAGGTTCATATGAGCCATTTCCATGAATTCGAGTTCAATTACCACTAACTCACGTTTACTAAGGGGGAACCGCCGATTCCTCCGGTGGGATCTTCATACTGAAGCAGCAGTGTGTTGTTTCTTGGGTAGATAATTGCTGACAGGACCGAAGGTGACAACAAAGTGAAACCGGTAGTTATTAAACGTGATGGTTGTAGAGCCCCATTCAACGCTGCCCTCATTGCAGAGGCCGTTAATAGGGCTGCAAGACTTGTGGGTCTCGATATAGGCCCCATGGTTATTTCTATAGCATCACCAGAAACTATCAGTCCCTTTTACTATGTTGGAACCATCAAGGATCTGGAGATAGTTCCATGTACGAAGGAACATCCACCCTACCTGTTCAGTTTAGCGAAGCTGCTTGAAGTTTCGTGCAGGCAAGTCCGGCCCCCTTAGTGAGTCCAGTTATCAGCCACTCCCTGCGTGACCGGACACATTTCATAGAAAGCCTGCTTTCCGTAGAACAGGTTAGTCGGTACACCAAGACCGTATATCCCTGTCAAAATTTCAGTTTTCGTTTTCCCCCTACAAGCCATTAATCACCTGAAATTCCAAGCGTTCTCTCAATTCCCCCACGGCGTCCACGATCCATCCCGATCATTCAGGTTGCCACGAAAAGTTCTATAATCACCAAGTATTCAATTAGTTACGCTTTCATTATTGTTAGCCAAAGCTCCTCGAAACAGTAAAGCCCTGCAATTTCTTTCGATCCTTTCAGATCCTCGCCAAGCCACAGATCCTTGATGTGGCGAGGCCTGGCCCTATGGTTTTGCGGTAATCTACTTTTGCAAAAATTTTTCTTGATGAACCCCGCAGGCGGGAGCGGATGAGCGCGGATTCCGTGGCGCAGACGCCGCCGTGGGCCCCCTGCCGTGCGCTGGGAGGCTGTGAGCGAGCGTAGGCTTCACGTATGATGCAGCGCTGCCCGATGGCACCCATTCATGCGGCGCCCTTCCCTGGCCATGCTAATGCCCTGAATGATTTCCATGACCAAGGCGGACTTGCGCTTGGCCGTCCAACGTTTGATTTCTTCGTCCATCGTGATGCTCATGTCTGTGATCTCCACTCATTATGACCTGAGCAGGATTTCAGTGGGTCATTACATGCCCACCGCGCTTATCTGCTCCGGGCTCCACCACCAGGCGAGTGTCAGCTCGACAAACTGGATGACATCGGCAGATAGCCGAGATTTGGCCGCACTGGCCCGTCGGTGGGTGGCGTGCTGATGCGCATTGTCTGGCTGGTAGCCCTGCGGCCCGGCGTTACGACGCAGCTCCCGGTAGAGGGTGGAGCGATGAACGCCAATGGCGCGTGCGGTGGCAAGGATGGACATCCCCTGTGCGCGAAGCACCGATAACTGGTATCGTTGCCCCTCGGTCAACTGCTGATAGCTCATGGTGATACTGCTTTTACTTTGGCGAGCAGAAGGGTACCACCAATCAGCAGTTGGCCACCTCTCGCCATTCATCCATGAGTGTCGCACTTATTATCTGAATTCCCGGTTCGCTGCCAAGTGGTAGTTCTTCATATTCGGGTCTTTGTTAATGTTTGTTAAATGTTATGTAGCGTTGTGTTGATGGGGTCTCCGCACAGAACTAGACAATTCCCACCATTGCCAGCTTTCCTATATATGTAGTCGCCTTAGCTAAACACTGCTAATCATCATCAAATGCTGTATAAAATAACAGTGTTTTGATGGAGGAGTGGTGAAAGTGAGAATGCAGTGGTTGGGGACTTGCTGGGCGGGGTGTTCTCGGTGCTCACCGAACTCGGTCATTACCACCATGAGCACCCGCTCAAAGAGATGAAGAAGGTCAAACTGGTCGAACGGTCGATGGGCTACCTGACCCAGGACGAGATCAACGACGTGCTGGCGGCGCTTTCGGGGGATAACCTGAAGGTGGTCAAACTCTGCCTGGCCACGGGGGCGCGCTGGAGCGAGGCGGCCAATCTGCGCCGCGAGGAGGTGCTGGCCAGCCGGGTGACCTACATCAACACCAAGAATGGCAAGAACCGCACCGTGCCGATCTCGGCCGAGCTGTGCCAGGAGATAACGAGCGGGGTGAACCGGGGCCCGCTGTTCCGTGACCTTGACTATCTGGTGGTGCGTGACGTGCTCAAGACCGTGGCGCCGGATCTGCCAGCAGGGCAGGCGGTGCATGTGTTCCGCCACACTTTTGCATCACACTTCATGATGTCCGGGGGCAACATCCTCGCGCTGCAAAAAATTCTGGGCCACCACAACATCCAGCAGACGATGACCTATGCCCACTTTGCACCGGACTATCTGAGCGATGCAGTGCGCTTTAACCCGTTGGAAAACCCGCTACCTGCCGCATGATGTAGTGTCCACAAATTGCCCCAAACAGGGTCGCCACGGGGCTTTTGATGTACCCTCAAGTCGCTCGTAACTCATTGATATTTATCTATGTTGTTGTTTTTATTAGACATGGAAAGGGGGCTCAGGCCTCCTTTTTTGTTGCTCATTTTTGAGCGTTGGCAGGTAGCATGCCACGTTCATGAATGCTTTATCCTTCCATATGCCAACAAACTAGAACAAACGACGCTTGTCTTAATCCTGTTGCATCTGGCTTGTGGCTTTATCCATATAACAAAATGATTTGCAGGGAGAAAAGCCCGTCATAACTATGGTCAGCCAAGGGGCTTTTTTTGTATTATTCCCCTCTTGACCTTATTTAGCCTAAAGGCTCCTGTTCCGGGAGTGGTGACGAGGAAGACATGCAACAGCTTGAAGAAGTAGTCGGCCAGGCCAAGGCCGAAATTGAGGGCGTGAGCGACATCGCCGCCCTCGACGAAATCCGGGTCAAATATCTGGGTAAAAAGGGCTTTTTTACCGAGCAGATGAAGGGACTGGGTGCCCTGTCCGCTGAAGAGCGTCCCGCAGCGGGCGCCGTGATCAACCAGGCCAAACAGCAGGTTCAGGATGCCCTAAACGCGCGTCGTGAAGCCCTCGAAGTCGCCGTGCTGAACCAGAAGCTGGCCGCCGAGACCATCGACGTCAGCCTGCCGGGCCGCCGCATCGAGAATGGCGGTCTGCACCCGGTGACCCGCACCATCGAGCGCATCGAGCGCCTGTTTGGCGAGATGGGCTTCAAGGTTGCCCGTGGTCCCGAGATTGAAGATGGCTTCCACAACTTCGATGCGCTGAATATCCCGGCTCACCACCCGGCGCGTACCGATCACGACACCTTCTACTTCGATCCTGATCTGATGCTGCGTACCCACACCTCCGGTGTGCAGATCCGCACCATGGAACATCAGCAGCCGCCGATCCGCATCATCGCGCCGGGCCGCGTCTATCGTAACGACTACGACATGACCCACACCCCGATGTTCCACCAGGTCGAAGGCCTGCTGGTTGACGAGCATGCCAGCTTCACCGAGTTGAAAGGCATCCTGCACGACTTCCTGCGCAACTACTTCGAGGAAGACTTGACGATTCGCTTCCGTCCTTCCTATTTCCCGTTCACCGAGCCGAGCGCCGAAGTGGACGTGATGGGCAAAAACGGCAAGTGGCTGGAAGTGCTGGGCTGCGGCATGGTGCACCCGAACGTGCTGCGTTCGGTCGGCATCGATCCGGAAAAATACTCCGGCTTTGCCTTCGGCATGGGCGTTGAGCGCCTGACCATGCTGCGTTACGGGGTCAATGACCTGCGTGCCTTCTTCGAAAACGACCTGCGCTTCCTCAAGCAGTTCAAGTAAGGGCGAGAGAACATGAAATTCAGTAAATCCTGGGTGATGGAGTGGGTCCGCACCGAGTTGAGTGACAATGCACTGGCCGAGCAGATCACCATGGCCGGTCTGGAAGTGGACGCCGTGGAAGCGGTAGCCGGCCAGTTCAACAATGTGGTGGTGGGTGAAGTGGTCGAGTGCGCCCAGCACCCGGACGCCGACAAGCTGCGGGTGACCAAGGTCAATGTGGGCGAGGCCGAGCTGCTGGACATCGTCTGCGGTGCGCCGAACTGCCGCGCCGGCCTCAAAGTGTGCGTGGCCAAGGTCGGGGCGACCCTGCCGGGTGATTTCACCATCAAGAAAGCCAAGCTGCGCGGCCAGCCGTCCCACGGCATGCTCTGTTCCTTCAGCGAGCTGGGCATCGACGTCGAAGCCGATGGCATCATCGAGCTGCCGCTGGATGCCCCCATCGGGACCGATATCCGTGAATACCTCGCGCTCAACGACGTCAGCATCGATGTGGATCTGACCCCGAACCGTGCCGACTGCCTCGGCATCGCGGGTCTTGCCCGTGAAATCGGCGTGCTCAACAGCGTGGACGTGGTCGAGCCGACCTGGGCGCCGGCTGTTGCCACTATCGATGCAACCTTCCCGATCCGGGTTGAAGCGTCGGCAGATTGCCCCCGTTATCTCGGCCGTGTCATCAAGGGGCTGAACCTGCACGCCCAGAGCCCGCTCTGGATGCAGGAGAAGCTGCGCCGTGGCGGTATTCGTTCCATCGACGCCATCGTTGACATCACCAACTACCTGCTGCTGGAATACGGCCAGCCGATGCACGCCTTCGACCTGGCGACGCTTGAAGGGGAACTGGTGGTGCGTCGCGCCAAGGCCGACGAGCCCATGACCCTGCTCGATGGCAACGAGGTGAAGCTCAAAGAGACCACGCTCGTGATTGCCGATGCCAAAGGCCCTGCCTGCATGGCCGGCATCTTCGGCGGCGATCGCACCGGTGTCTCCGAGACCACCACCGACATCCTGCTGGAGTGCGCCTTCTTCGCGCCGCTCTCCATCACCGGCCGTGCCCGTGCCTACGGTCTGCATACCGATTCTTCCCACCGCTTCGAGCGCGGGGTGGATCCCGAGCTGCAGGCCAAGGTGATGGATCGTGCCACCCGTCTGCTGCTGGACATCTGCGGCGGTGAAGCGGGTCCGGTCATCGAAGTCAAATCCGATGCCCATTTGCCCAAGGCTGCCCCCATCAAGCTGCGCCGCACCAAGCTCGACAAGGTGATCGGCATCAGCGTGGCGGATGCGCAGGTGGTCGAAATTCTGACTCGTCTGGGCATGCAGGTAACCGTGGATACTGACGGCTGGACCGCGCTGGCTCCCTCCTGGCGTTTCGACATCGCCATCGAGGAAGACCTCATCGAGGAAGTGGCCCGCATCTACGGCTACAACAACATCCCGAACCTGAAACCCGCCGCCTCTCTGGCGATGGTGGAGCAGGCTGAAGGGCAGGTGACCCTGAAGCGGGTACGCGACCTGCTGGTTGATCGCGGTTTCCAGGAAGCGATCACCTACAGCTTCGTCGATCCCAAGACCCAGCAAACCCTGTTCCCGCAGAGCGATGCCATCGTGCTGCCGAACCCGATCTCGGTCGAGATGTCCGCCATGCGCGTCTCTCTGTTCCCGGGTCTGGTGCAGGCGGTGGTCTACAACCAGAACCGTCAGCAGCCACGCGTGCGCCTGTTTGAGCAGGGCCTGCGTTTCATCAAGGACGAGAATGCCGAGAACGGCATCCGTCAGGAACCCATGCTGGCCGGCATCATCACCGGCAACCAGGGGGACGAGCACTGGGATGTCAAGGCCCGTCCCGTCGACTTCTTCGATCTGAAGGGTGACCTGGAAGCGGTACTGGATCTGACTGCCGAAGGGGCTACCTTCACCTTCGAGCGCACCGAGCACAGTGCCCTGCATCCGGGCCAGAGCGCAGCCATTCTGCGTAATGGCGTCGTGATCGGCCACATCGGCGTGATCCATCCGAGCCTCGAGAAGAAGCTGGGGCTCAAGAGCCTCGCTGTCATGTTCGAGCTGGAGCTGGACAAACTGACGCCGGCCAAGGTGCCGGTTGCTGCCGAAGTATCCAAGTTCCCGGCCAACCGTCGCGACATCGCCGTGGTGGTTGACAGACAGATCCTGGCAGGCGACGTTCTGGCAGTAATTAAAAAAGTTGGCGGAAATCAGTTAGTTGGAATAAACTTGTTCGACGTATACCAGGGCGCTGGTATGGCAGAGGACAAGAAGAGCCTGGCCATCAGCCTGGTGTTGCAAGACACCCAGCGCACCCTGGAGGAGAAAGAGATCGCCGAGACCGTGGACAATGTCGTGCGGGCCCTCGGTGAAGAGTTGAATGCATCCTTGAGGGATTGATCTATGGCGCTTACCAAAGCCGACATTGCAGAGCACCTGTTCACCCAGCTCGGGATGAGCAAGCGTGAAGCCAAAGATATGGTGGAAGCCTTCTTTGAGGAGATCAGACAGGCGCTCGAGCGTGGCGAACAGGTCAAGATTTCCGGCTTCGGTAACTTCGATCTTCGCGAGAAGAACCAGCGTCCCGGACGCAACCCCAAGACGGGGGAGGATATTCCCATCAGCGCCCGTCGCGTGGTGACCTTCCGGCCCGGCCAGAAGCTCAAGGCCAGGGTAGAAAATGTTGAACCCAACGAGTGACAAAAAGCCAGGCAATCGCCTGGCTTTTCCATTCCGATGATAAAAATCCTTCTGTTGTCCGGCGCGCTGCTGGCCTTGCCACTGCGTGCCGCCATACTCCCGCTGTCACCGGGTGCCCAGGCTTATGCCGATTCGCTCACCGGACTGACCTTCTGTTACCCGGCCCTGCAACGTCCTCCCTATCTGGAGGCGGAGGGGGGCCTGCTTATCGATCGCCTGACGCGGTTGGCAGAGCTGTTGCCGGTACCGGTGCGCTTCGAGAAGCGGCCGAGCTGGGCAGCCATGACGCAGGATCTGCTGAACGGGCGCTGCGATCTCATTCCTCACGTCGGGCCTGCCCGGTCGAACTCGAGCGATACCGTCTTGAGCCGGGCCATGATGGAGGCGGAGTCCGCCATCCTCTATCGGGGTGAGCTCGATCAGGCGCAGTTTCTGGTGTCACCTATCTGGCAGGCCCAGGAGATCCTGAAGCGTCTCTATCCTGGTTCATCCCAGCAACAGCTGACCGATGCCGAGAACTGGTATGGTGCCCTGGTGGCCGGCAAGGGCAGCGCCTATCTCGGCGATTATCTGCAACTGCGCTACCTGATGCGGGAATTCCCGGATGAAGGGCTGCGCCTTCGCCGTCTTCGCAGCGATGATCTGGTCATCAGTTACCGGCTGATGATGCGCAACCAGCCCGAGTTGCTGGAGCTGGTGGATACGGCCATCCGCTATTTGCCGCCGGGCAGTCTCTACCGGGATCTGGGCAAGTATCTGCCTCAGGGTGAGCAGGATGTGAATCCTCTGCATTTTAACGACAAGGAGCAGGCCTGGCTGGTCGGCAAGGCCCACACCATCAAGATGGTGGCGGATCCCGGCTTCATGCCATACAGCGGTGTCAACCAGCAGGGAGAGCTCATTGGCTGGAGTGCGGATGTCTTGCGGGAAGTGAGTCGGCAGACAGGGCTGCGCTTCGAGCTGGTACCCGCCGCCAGCCGGGAGGAGGCGTTGGCATTGCTGCGCAGTGGCGATGCCGCCATGATGGTCGGGCTGATGGAGTCCGCCGCCCTGAACAAGGAGTTCGACTTCACCCGGATGGTGGCGACCAGCCGCTATGCTCTGGTCAGTCGCAGCAAGAGGGGGCCTGCCTCCCTCGCGGACGTCAGTGGCAAGGTGGTGGTCCCGAGAATGCTCTATGATCCCGGCCTGCTTGCCCGGTTCGGCCAGCATGAGTGGGAGGTGACCGACAACCTGCTGCAGGGATTGGCGGCGGTGCGGCATGGGGATGCCCAGGCCATGCTGGCGGAGTTGTACCAGCTCCAATATCCCATTCGAAACAACCAGTTGAGCGAGCTGACCATCACCGAATTGCCGGAGCGTTTCGGCCTCGGTTTTGCCATCCGGCCGGAACAGACCAGCCTGGCAGGGGTGCTGGATCAGAGCCTGATGACCCTCAATGATCGGCAGGTGGACGAGCTGGTGCAACGCTGGCGTCGCCTGGTGGTCAACCAGCAGGAAGGGGTCAGCTACGGTTTCTGGCTTGGCTCCGTGTTGCTGGCACTGCTGATCAGCATGGCGGTGATCTGGTCAGTCTGGCGTTCCCGCCAGCAACTGGCCCAGGAGGCCCGCGAGCGTCACAAGGTAGAGCAGGCGCTGGCGCTGGAAAGCAAGTTCAGGGAGTCTCTCTTCCAGGCGCTCCCCGTGCCCGTGTTCTTGCGCAATGACAAAGGGGAGGTGATCAAGCGCAACAAGCGGGCCAAGCGCATGGAGGCGCGCTACGCCGCCGATCTGGTGCTGCCCGCGCCACAGTTGCAGGGCGCCGAAGGGGAGCTGGCGCTGCACGATCAGGTCTACTCCTATGCCCAGATCCCCTTGCGACTGGGCCCCCAGGCACCGGCAGGGGATCTTATCGCCCTCTCCGACATCAGCGCCCTGCGCGAGCGTACCCGCCTGCTGCGTCAGGCAGAGCGGCGCCTGCGCGCCCTCACCAATACGGTGCCCGGTGTGGTGCTGCAATTCACCCTGCTGGGGGGAGCCATCACCCGGGTGGAGTTTGTGAGCCGGGGCAGTCACGAACTGCTGGGGCTGGCGAGCCAGCAGATCCGGGTCAATCCCAACGAGACCCTGACTCGCATCTCCCACCAGGACAGGCGCGAGATGCGAGCCCCCATGCTGGCCATGCTGCAAGCCGGGCGACCTTTCTCCCATCTGCTGCGCTATCAGCACCCCGCCAAGGGAACCCGCTGGCTGCAATTTTCCGGCAGGGGGCGCCGTCAGGGGGAGGGGTGGCGGATCTACGGGGTGGTGCAGGATGTGACGGCCAGGGTGGAGCAGGAGCACTCCCTGCAGCTTTCCCACGAGCAGGCCCAGCAGGCCGTGCTTGCCAAGGGGCGCTTCCTGGCCGCCGTGAGCCACGAGATCCGCACCCCCATGAACGCCATGCTCGGCTTGCTGGAGTGGCTCGAGCAGACCGGACTCAATGCAGAGCAGGCCTCGGCTCTGGCCCATGTCAGGCAGGCGGGCAATGAACTGCTCGGGCTGCTCAACGACGTGCTCGACTTCAGCCGCAACGAGACGCGTCAGTTGCGCCTCTCTGTACAGCCCACGGATCTGGTGGAGCTGTGCGAACACGTGGCGGCGGTGCACTGGTCCAAGGCGCGATCCCGCCATCTGCAACTGCGCCTGGCGCTCGACCCGGCGCTGCCCGCCTTGATGGAACTCGATCCCCACCGGGTGCAGCAGGTGCTGCACAACCTGCTCTCCAACGCCATCAAGTTCAGCGAGCGGGGAGAGGTGGTGATCTGGGCCCGGCGACAAGGGGAGTGGATTTTGTGCGGGGTGGACGACGAGGGGCCCGGGATCAGTGCCGAGCTGTTGCCCCGGTTGTTCCTGCCCTTCGAACAAGGGGAGGAGCCTGGCCAGCCCAGAGCCCAGGGAACCGGGCTTGGGCTAGCCATCTGCCGCCAGTTGATGGAGCAGATGGGGGGCGAGATCCGGGTCGAGCCTCTGGCTCGCGGGGGTAGCCGTTTCCTCTGCTCGTTGCCCCTCAGGCATGCGCAGGAGAAGGCGCCCTGGCAACCGCGCGTCAAGACGGTCTCCCTACAACTGTTGCCCGGGGAGCTCGAATATATGCGGGCCTGGCTCGCAGAGTTTGGCGTGGCCGAGGATCCGGCGGCACCTTGCCTTGGGGCCATGCAGGACGATGGGGGCTTGCGCGCCTGGTACTGGCAGGGGGAACCCTGGATCCCGGGCTCCGTGGTCAGCCTGCTGCAGCCCAGACTCGTCCGTGGCGCCGAGGAGATCACGGACCTGCCGGGGGCAGGCAGGCGGGTGCTGCTGGTGGAAGATCACGAGGTGAACAGAATGCTGATTAGCATGCAGCTGGGTCAGCTGGGGGCCCGGGTATTGAGCGCGGCCAATGGCCGTCTGGCACAGGAGATCCTGCAATCGGAGTCGGTGGATCTGGTGCTGACGGATCTGCAGATGCCGGTGATGGACGGCGCCGAGCTCTGCAGGCAATTGCACGCCGATGAACGCTGGCAGCATCTACCCGTCTACGTGATCACCGCGGATCTCAGCGAGCAGGCGGCGCAGCGACTGGCGGAATGCGGCTGTCAGGGCCATCTGGACAAACCCGTCTTGCTCAGGGATCTGGCCGTATTGCTTCGTACCGTCTTTGGCCCCCATGACGGGGGGAAGGCACCGCAGCCAACGGCAGCCCTTTCCCTGCCCGTGTCCCTCAGCCCGGCCCTCGTAGACATCTATCTGGCATCGGTTCACCATGATCTGGCCGACATTGAGCGGTGTGTCACACAAGGGGACGAGAAGGCCCTCAATACGGCTTTACACAAGATGAAGGGGGCCGCCAAAATGGTGGGGGCTACCCCCCTGGTAGAGGTGATCGACCGTTGGCAGGAGGCCCCCGGACATCCCTTTGCAGCCGCCTTGAGGCAGTGCGTGGAAGAGGTCTGCCGACAACTGGGCGAGAGAGCATGACATGATCATCACAGATGAAGAGTTGATGGCCTTGCTGGAGTCTGATGACA
Source organism: Aeromonas sp. MaB10011B (assembly GCF_017939325.1). NCBI lineage: Bacteria > Pseudomonadati > Pseudomonadota > Gammaproteobacteria > Aeromonadales > Aeromonadaceae > Aeromonas > Aeromonas sp. MaB10011B. The sequence continues at coordinate 11,254 of NZ_JAGKRK010000025.1, forward strand.
GCCAGGAGCCAACGTTTTACCCGGTCAGCGTCTATGCCCTGGACGCCGTCTCCCATCTGGCGGTCAAGGGAGCGGGCCTGCCGGCCTATGCCAATCTGCACCGCACCCGACCCGATGCCGGCTGGCAATGGGAAGGACTGTTTGCCGCCGGGGCCATCGCCCTGTTTGATCCTGCCTCTCATCAGGGGGCCGACTATCTGCCTCATCTGTTGGCTCCCGGGGCAGGGATCTATCGCCTCAGCGATCCCTGGCTCGAGGGGTTGCAGGCACGGGAGCAGGGGTGGCGTGCCTGGCTCGCCCAGTGCCAGATCCTGCTGCTCGAAGATCACCCCTTCCAGGGAGCCTGCATTCAGCAGGAGATCCAGGGACTGGGGTTGCCCTGCCACTGGGTTCAGGATGGCGAAGGGTGCCTCAAGGCGCTGGAAGAGGGGGGCGTGAGATTGCTTATCTGTGATCTCAGCCTAGCGGAGCAGGATGCCATCAGCCTGCTGATGAGCCATCCCCAGTATCACCACAGCGGTCTGCCCATCATCCTGCTCTCCGCTCATGATCAGACCCTGATAGACGGCGCCCGGCGTCTCCTGCACGATGCGGGTTTCAACGTGCTGGCCGCCCTGGCCAAGCCGCTGCAAAGCGACGATCTGCTGCGTCTGCTCAAGATGCTCTATCTTGGCCCCCAGCGTCAGCGCAGGCTGGGCGGGCTCAAGCGCACCGTGCGTAGCTGGCAGGGAGAGGCGAGAGGACAGCTTGGGCTGCTGGCAGATGCGGCTTCCTGCACGCTGCCGATCTGGCTGAGCCTGAGCGGTCTTTCCCCTCACTGGGAGCCGCTCAAGCTCTGGCTCGAGCAGCATGGACGAGAAGCAAGCGAACTCACCCTGGTCATCCACCGACGGGATCACCTGCTGAGCCAGGCGGACCGTTTCGCCCTGGTGCTGCAGGCGAGCCTCGCGGGGGCCAGACTCGCGCTGCTGCTCGATCATGCCCAGCACCTGCCGTTTGATCTCATCGAGCGTCTGCCGTTGCAATCCTTGCTGCTCGGGCAACACCTGCTGCCCGAACTGGAGGCGATGGCTGCCGACTCCTTGCTGGCCCGCTTCATCCAGCGCTCCCGGGAGCTTGGCATCGCGCTCTACCTCGACGACCCCTTCAACCTGCAGGATGCCGCCCAGTGGCAGGATCGCGGCGTGGCAGGGCGCTGGTAAATGGCTCGCTATCTTTGCTGGCCGCTCGATGAGCCGCGCTTGTGGCAGGGAATGTCGGGTTGGACGGCTCCCGCCTCACGGGCCGCCTTGCCGATGACGATGGTGGTGGGGGGGCTGACTTGCCGCTTGCAGGAGCTGGCGGGCAGCGACCCGAAGCCAATAAGCGCGGCCTATGACGCCCTGAGCGAGCAGAGCGTCTATTTGCGCTTCATGCGGGCCAAGCAGCCTGCGACGGCCGAGCAGCTCGCCTTCTTTCTCGACTACCCCAGAGAACCCCAGATAGGATTGCTGCTGACCGACGAGCAGGGGGGGCCGCTTGCCATGGCCCAGTCCGTTCGCCGGCGCCTGCACCCGGACAGGGCTGAGTTCTCCTGCATCGTCGCGGATCATTTTCAGCATCGCGGCGCCGGGCGTCGCATCCTGCTGGCGCTTGCGCGGCTGGCATACGGGGAGGGGATCCGGGAGTGGACGGCGGAAGTGCTCGGCCAGAATCGCCCCATGCTGGCTCTGCTCAAGGGGCTCGGGTTGCCGCTTACCCTGGTGACAGGACGGGAGATGGTCTTTGCCAGGCTGGATCTCGCGCCCATGGCGAGCTTTGTGCTCCCATCGGCCTAAGACCAAGGGCGAATGGGCCGCCTCTTGCTCCTGTGCTAAGGTCAGCCTGTTACCCGTTGGAGGAGAACAACCATGGTGCAGTCAGCCAAACATATCGTGATCCTCACCGGTGCCGGCATCTCGGCCGAATCCGGTATCAAGACCTTCCGGGCCTGTGATGGCCTGTGGGAAGAGCACATGGTGGAGGACGTGGCCACCCCTGAAGGCTATGCGCGGGATCCCGAACTGGTACAACGTTTCTACAATGCACGGCGCCATCAGTTGCAGCGCGCCGAGATCCACCCCAATCCGGCCCACTATGCATTGGCCCGTCTGGAGCGCCTGCTGCCGGGGCGCGTCACCTTGGTCACCCAGAACATCGACAACCTGCACGAGAGTGCCGGCAGCAAGAACCTCATCCACATGCACGGCGAGTTGCTCAAGGCCCGCTGCCCGGGCTCTGGTCAGGTGATCGAGTGGCGCGGGGATCTCCATCAGGAAGAGCTGTGTTCCTGCTGCCAGTTTCCCCACCCGCTGCGCCCCCATGTGGTCTGGTTCGGGGAGATGCCCCTCGGACTTGACCGCATCTACTCGGCCCTGGCTCAGTGCGATCTCTTCATCTCCATCGGGACCTCCGGGGCGGTCTACCCTGCCGCCGGATTCGTCCATGAGGCCGGCCTGAACGGTGCCCATACGGTGGAGCTCAATCTGGAGCCGAGCGAAGTGGGCAGCCAGTTTGATGAAAAACGTTATGGTCCGGCTTCCTTGCTTGTGCCCGCTTTTGTGGATGAACTCCTGCAAAGTTGCGGAGTGCATCAGCCTCTCTCCGTCGAGGGCCATAACTGGATGGAGATGCGGGGCCCCTAATTATTGATTTTTCACACAGTTGCATTGACCCACTGAAATCGCCACACTGGCTCCTAACTTCAAGATGCAGTTGGCACAACATGTCATGAACTTTCCAACGCGCGGGATGGCCTCGCTCCTGCTGGTGCTTTTCTCGTTCGGTACCCAGGCTTCCTCCTCTTCGCTATTGCAACTGATCCTGCCGGACAAGCGGGAAATCACCCTGGATGAGGCGGCGTTGGCAGCCTTGCCACAAGTGGAGTTCGAGACGGCGACGCCCTGGACCCTCGGCACTCACCGCTATCGTGGACCGACCCTGAAGAGCGTGCTGGCGCAGCAGCAGGTGGATAGTGCCAGCGCCATCGATGTTGCCGCACTCAATGGCTACCAGCAGCGGGTCGATCTCTCCCTGTTTGCCAAGGTGCCGCTGACCCTGGTGCGTTACCAGGATGACAAACCGCTCACCCGTCGCAATAAAGGGCCGCTCTGGCTGCTGGTCCCCCTCTCGGCCCATCCCGACATGGATGTGTCCGCCATCCACAACAACATGGTCTGGCAGGTGATCCGCATCGAGGTTGTCCCGTGACGCGACGACAGCGAGATAACCTGCTGCTTGCAGCCATCTTAAATGCGAAAGGGGACTCCCTCCGACGTAGGTGGGAGGGGAATTTCGCCGGGGCGTCAGCCCCGCTGGTTTTGAATGTATTGCTTGATCACCTCCAACGGTGCTCCGCCGCAAGAGCCCGCAAAGTAAGAGCGTGACC
>NZ_JAGKRK010000026.1:0-488 GCF_017939325.1 Aeromonas sp. MaB10011B
TTCACCACGATGTTGATGCCACCCACGCTCAGGGTCTTCACCCCGTCCGGCGCGCTGATGGTGAAGTCCCCCGTCACCGTGGTCGACTCCTTGCTGCTGTCCGCCCCCGCCGACTCATTCTCGCCGCGGGTCGCCAGCAGGTCGTCTTCGTACACCTTCGCATCCCCGCCCTCGCCCTTGGGTGTCAGGTTGGTGATGGTCACCCCGTCATCGTCGTTCTTGATGGTCAGGGTCAGGGTCGCCGTGCTCACGTCTCCGTCCGCATCCGTCAGGGTGTAGGTGAACACTTCACTGCCCACCCCGCCCCCGGTCAGCGCCTTGAAGTCACCGTCGTTCGGGTTGAGGGTGTAGGTGTAGGTGCCGTTGGCATTGAGCACCAGGCTGCCGTAGGTCCCGCTCAGGGTGCCCGCGGTCACCGCCGCGCCATCCGCCCCCTGCACGTCGTTGGTGATGACGTTGCCATTGAGGACCAGGTTGTTCTCGCTCGC
>NZ_JAGKRK010000027.1:0-3834 GCF_017939325.1 Aeromonas sp. MaB10011B
GGCTTCGGTACCAGGGCGGCCAGCCTTGCAATGAAATCCAATGGTTCGAAAATGACGTGCGTGGTGCCGTCCCGGTACGGCGTCTTGAGCTGGTAGCGCACGTTGCCGCCTCGTGTTAACGACAGCCGCTTCTCGGATACCGCCGGGCGGCTGATGTACCGGCACAGCCGTTCGAGCTTCTTGCGTTCATCGGCCCTGGCCGCCACGCCGGCGTGCAGGCTGGACCCGGCTACCTTGCCAATCCCGTCACCGAACGGATCACCACTGGTCGGCAGAGTTTGCAAAGTGAACACCTTTCGCCCCGCCTGTGAACCGACAGCGATACGGTAAGTGATCGAGTGCCCCAGCAGGGGTGTCATCGGGTCGTCATCCACCGCATCCGAGGCCAGATAGCTGTTTTCGACATCCCGTTCCAGCAGGCCTTGCCGTTCCAGATAGCGACCCACCCGGTGGGCGATGGTGTGCGTCAGCTGGGTGAGCTCTGGGCTGGTCGGCGCCTTGACCCAGCGGAAACGCGCTGAGCCGTGGGATTGCTCGACATACACACCGTCGAGAAACAGCATGTGGAAGTGAACATTCAGATTGAGCGCCGATCCAAAACGCTGGATCAGGGTGACCGCGCCCGTCTTGGCCACTTGGTGGGTATGGCCCGCTTTCTTGACCAGGTGCGTGGCAATGACGCGGTAAACGATGCCCAGCACCCACCCCATGATCTCGGGCCGGCTGGCAAACAGGAAACGCAGCTGAAACGGGAAGCTCAACACCCACTGACGCATGGGTTGTTCAGGCAGTACTTCATCAACCAGCAAGGCGGCACTTTCGGCCATCCGCCGCGCCCCACAGCTCGGGCAGAAACCGCGACGCTTACAGCTGAAAGCGACCAGGTGCTCGGCGTGGCAAGACTCGCAGCGAACCCGTAGAAAGCCATGCTCCAGCCGCCCGCATTGGAGAAATTCTTCAAATTCCCGTTGCACATAGCCCGGCAATTCCTTTCCCTGCTCTGCCATAAGCGCAGCGAATGCCGGGTAATACTCGTCAACGATCTGATAGAGAAGGGTTTGCTCGGGTCGGTGGCTCTGGTAACGACCAGTATCCCGATCCCGGCTGGCCGTCCTGGCCGCCACATGAGGCATGTTCCGCGTCCTTGCAATACTGTGTTTACATACAGTCTATCGCTTAGCGGAAAGTTCTTTTACCCTCAGCCGAAATGCCTGCCGTTGCTAGACATTGCCAGCCAGTGCCCGTCACTCCGCGGTCTTCACTGCGTGATCGAGTTGATCGACACCCGCCGTGACACGCTCCATGAAGTGCCTGCCTGCGTCTGTTAGCCGAACGCCCCGCGCATGGCGCTCAAATAGCAGGACACCAAGGTTATCCTCCAGCGCTTTCACACGCGCGCTGACGCTCGACTGGCTGATACCAAGTGCCTTGGCCGCATGCCGAAAATTCAGATGCTCGGCGACGGCGATGAACTGAACAAGGGAAATGAGCGGTATCCTGCCAGACAGGATACCGACATTCACGAGGTTTCGATGGTTAGTGCGCCGCATCGGAGCGGGCCTGCTACCAGTCGTCGGTTAGACGACTGGCGACTTCTCGGTGGCAGCCCCACGGAGCCGAAGGAGCACCAGCCCCAACGAAACCAGTACCGCCATCGCCGTGGCGTAACAGATCACGGGCCACGCTGTGTCACCGTTTAAAAGTGCCACCGCCAATGTCCCGACAATGCTGACTATCAGGCTTTGAACGCAGAAGTAGAACGCGACCGCTGATCCCGCGATGTCGTCGAACTCTGCCAAAGCGCCGTTCGCGGTAACGGACACCGTGAAGACAATACCGACCGCGACAACCCACATCGGTAGGATGAAGGTGAGGAATGACGGCGAGCCGTAAAGTTCGCCGATCCCCAACAGGACCGCTCCGCAAACAAGCAACGCCATCCCACGCGCCACGCATCCTGCGATGCCCCATCTGGCGACAAAGGACTTCGCGAAACGGGTTGTCACGATCATTACAAGCGCGACAGTGGCGAAGGCAAAGCTGAATCCGATCTCGGAATATTCCGCTTGGCCTATGAGCACACGGGGAGCCGTCGAGAAGAAGACGAAGAAGGTGCCCATACCGGCGCTAAAGCCGACAGTGTAAACCCAAAAAGCCGGACTCGCGAAGATCGGCAAGACAGATCGGCGCGTCTTGACTTGATCCAGAGGGCGGGTTTCGTGCCACCTGAAACCCGCATTTAGGAGTGCGAGCATCGCCAGTATAGCCAAAGTAATGAATATCGCCTGCCATCCCAAGAACTCGCCGATCAATGCTCCGGCGATAGGGCCGAGCGCAGGCACGAACGCCAGCATCGAACTGAAAAGGCCGTAGATGACGACACCCTCAGGACGGTTGGCATAAACGTCGCGAACCGTCGCGAACGTCGCCACCAGCATGGCCGACGCGCCCACTGCTTGAAGTAGACGGAAAGCGACAAAGGCCGGTGCAGTTGAAGACCAAGCTGCTCCCAGAGACGCAATGACGAAAGCCGTTGCGCCCGCAAGTAGAATTGGCCGTCGCCCGATTCTGTCTGAGAGCGGACCAAAAATCACCTGGCCCACGCCGAGCATCACCATATAGAGGCTCAACGTGAGTTGGATCATAGCGGGCGTCGTGTTCAGGATGCCGGGCATCGCTGGAACGACAGGGAGATAAATATCCATCGCCAGTGAAGCGAGGATGTCGAAAGGAGCCATCAGCAGCAGTGCTGCCGGCAGCGTATAGGCCCACGCGGGGCGTGTGGTGGTCATGACGAATCAACCCTCGATTAAGGAATACCGGGCGACGTCTGCTCGTCAGCAATCAGATGAGACTAGCCTTACAGAGCGCCGCAACAACAATACTGGTTGTTGCGGCTTACTTGTCTGCTGACTTGGAATTTCCCATCTGATTACTCCACGCTTACGAATATGAATTGCTACATTTTATCCGATTATCTTTTGCTTCGCAATGCGGCATGGGCGCACTCAGCGTTCCAGCCCCCTCTGCCGCCCTAACTGCCACGACACCGACCCGCCCTGCACGATGCCCATAACCTCGCGGCCGAGTTGGCGGTCGATGATCGGCCGCCACGGGACAAGGGTGAACTCATGGGATTTCTCGACCACGGCGAACTTGCCGCTCGATAGATGCACGGTTCCGGTAAACTTGCCGCTGACGCTCTCGCCGTCCGTGGCGGCGCGGAACGGCAGGCCCTTACTCAAAGCCATATCCGATCCGACGCCGGCTACCTCGCGCTCCCGCAGGATGGCGAGAAGGTTGCGCCGGTAGAAGACGCGGCTGTCCCGGCTGCGGGTGGCGTCGCCCTGTTCGATATGGTGCTCGCGGCGCTGGTCCATGGCTTCGCGGACTTGTTGCCCGAAGCCGGTTGGCGCAAGGTCGGCCGTCTCGCCGTGGATCAGCCGCCGGTCCAGCCAGGTCGCGCCGTCCGATCCGATCTGTTTGTTCAGATCGACCGGGGAAAGGACGCGAACGCTGGCCTGACTGTCTCGGCCGGCGTCATGGGCGGCGGCACGGCTGACCAGATCATCGGGGATGCGCCATTGGTCGGCGTCGATCCGCTCGACGATACCGGCCCGGCGTAGCGCCTCCAGCCGGCGCACATGGGCATCGACATAGCCCTCATAGTCGCCGCCTGGAACGCGGCACGTATAGGAAGAATAAACGCCCTTTTCACCCAAGTCCAACAGCTTTGGACCGCAGTTGACTCTTTCGACACCCCTGCGATGCAACCCAATCCGGCTGACGGGGAGCCAGCAACGCTGAAAATTTACCCTCCTCTTTCCCACTAGC
>NZ_JAGKRK010000028.1:0-1486 GCF_017939325.1 Aeromonas sp. MaB10011B
TACTTACTGGTATTCGGAGTTTGCATGGGGTTGGTAAGTCGGGATGACCCCCTAGCCCAAACAGTGCTCTACCCCCAGTAGTATTCGTCCGAGGCGCTACCTAAATAGCTTTCGGGGAGAACCAGCTATCTCCGAGTTTGATTGGCCTTTCACCCCCAGCCACAGGTCATCCCCTAACTTTGCAACGTTAGTGGGTTCGGTCCTCCAGTTGATGTTACTCAACCTTCAACCTGCCCATGGCTAGATCACCCGGTTTCGGGTCTACACCTTGCAACTAGACGCCCAGTTAAGACTCGGTTTCCCTACGGCTCCCCTATACGGTTAACCTCGCTACAAAATGTAAGTCGCTGACCCATTATACAAAAGGTACGCAGTCACCCCGAAGGGCTCCCACTGCTTGTACGTACACGGTTTCAGGTTCTATTTCACTCCCCTCACAGGGGTTCTTTTCGCCTTTCCCTCACGGTACTGGTTCACTATCGGTCAGTCAGGAGTATTTAGCCTTGGAGGATGGTCCCCCCATATTCAGACAGGATGTCACGTGTCCCGCCCTACTCGATTTCACATCAAGGTTGTTTTCGTGTACGGGGCTATCACCCTGTATCGCCGGCCTTTCCAGGACCGTTCCACTAACTTCCAAGATGCTTAAGGGCTAATCCCCGTTCGCTCGCCGCTACTGAGGGAATCTCGGTTGATTTCTTTTCCTCGGGGTACTTAGATGTTTCAGTTCTCCCGGTTCGCCTCGCTACGCTATGTATTCACGCAGCGATACCTAGCTTATGCTAAGTGGGTTTCCCCATTCGGAAATCCGTGAGTCGTAATGTCTCTTACCGACTGCTCACGGCTTATCGCAGGTTAGTACGTCCTTCATCGCCTCTGACTGCCAAGGCATCCACCATGTACGCTTAGTCACTTAACCATACAACCCCAAGAAGTGTCGTCGAAACGACGCGACTTGTTGCTGTACAACAAGGACCAAATAAAATTTGGTTTTCGCCAAGAAGTTTCCAAAGCACTTGTAACAAATGTTTGAGAACTACTTTTTAAATCAGCTTTCCAGATTGTTAAAGAGCAAACTTCGTAAAGAAGTCAAAGGCATACATTGAACGAGATGTTCAACTCATGGCTTTGTCTTCTGACAAATACAGTACGATATGGTGGAGCTATGCGGGATCGAACCGCAGACCTCCTGCGTGCAAAGCAGGCGCTCTCCCAGCTGAGCTATAGCCCCGTAATCGAAGTGGTGGGTCTGAGTGGACTCGAACCACCGACCTCACCCTTATCAGGGGTGCGCTCTAACCACCTGAGCTACAGACCCACTTCGTGTACTGTCTCTAAACTTGAATCAAGGCAATCTGTGTGAACACTCAACAACTTCGTCATCATTAAGGTAAGGAGGTGATCCAACCCCAGGTTCCCCTAGGGTTACCTTGTTACGACTTCACCCCAGTCATGAATCACACCGTGGTAAACGCCCTCCCGAAGG
>NZ_JAGKRK010000028.1:1496-2198 GCF_017939325.1 Aeromonas sp. MaB10011B
TGTTTGCAACGGTCAGTGACCGAAGAAAACAGACATAAACACGTATGCTTATGTCTGCATTCTTGTTAGCAAGAAGAGAAGTGGCGTCCCCTAGGGGATTCGAACCCCTGTTACCGCCGTGAAAGGGCGGTGTCCTAGGCCTCTAGACGAAGGGGACCCCGAGTCTGCTTTGCAGTGCTTGCGCACTGAGACAACAGGTAGCAGTAAACTGCTATTCACATCCCGCTATCCGGCAGAAGAGGTTTTCTCTCATCCATCCCGAGGGCTGGACAACAGAAGCTGATGCATCACTGCATCAGGTCTTTGCTCTAACTACTTTGAATCAAGGCAATCTGTGTGAACACTCAACAACTTCGTCATCATTAAGGTAAGGAGGTGATCCAACCCCAGGTTCCCCTAGGGTTACCTTGTTACGACTTCACCCCAGTCATGAATCACACCGTGGTAAACGCCCTCCCGAAGGTTAAGCTATCTACTTCTGGTGCAACCCACTCCCATGGTGTGACGGGCGGTGTGTACAAGGCCCGGGAACGTATTCACCGCGACATTCTGATTCGCGATTACTAGCGATTCCGACTTCATGGAGTCGAGTTGCAGACTCCAATCCGGACTACGACGCGCTTTTTGGGATTCGCTCACTATCGCTAGCTTGCAGCCCTCTGTACGCGCCATTGTAGCACGTGTGTAGCCCTGGCCGTAAGG